>JARGGE010000028.1 GCA_029210865.1 Trueperaceae bacterium | reverse complement strand
CCCACGTGGGAGATTCGCGACGGCAACGTCACGATGTTCCGCCCGCGACAGGTACCGGTCACCCGCTACCGCCACCGCGGTGCTCACATCGCGACACCATGGACGAGCACCAGAGTGGACGCCACGACAGCATCGGCATGAACTCGCGGAGAGCCGGATGCGCGGAGACGCGCTCGTCCGGTTCGGAGGGCGGATCGAGGAAACCGAACGACGGAAACGCCGCTCCGGCGCCTCGATTCGACCCCTACATCATCGGTAGCGACAGCGCTTCCGCCGTGGGGACGCTGGTGGAGCGCAAGACGCGCTTGGTCATGCTGCTCCACCTGCCGCACGGCAGGACCGCGGAGCACGTGCGGGACGCGCTGACGAAGCGGATCACCGAGCTGCCCGCGGCGTTGCGGCGGACGCTGACTTGGGACCAAGGCAAGGAGATGGCGCAGCACGCTCGCTTCACGGTCGATACCGGCGTTCAGGTGTACTTTTGCGACCCGCACAGCCCTTGGCAGCGCGGCAGCAACGAGAACACCAACGGCTTGCTGCGGCAGTACTTCCCGAAGGGTACCAGCTTCGAGCATGTCACCGTCGATCAACTCGACGCCGTCGCCGACAGCCTCAACCGACGACCCCGCAAGACCCTCGGTTGGCGATCACCCGCCGAGGCTTATGCTCAAGCCGTTGCGTTGACCGATTGAAACCGCCCTGTCAACCCTACCGCCGGCGGTAGCAGGACGGCATGAAGGAGGCGCTGGGCTTCTGGCTGGCCGAGACCGAGGGCGCCAAGTTCTGGCTGGGTGTCCTCACCGAACTCAAGAACCGTGGCCTGCACGACATCCTGATCGCCTGCGTCGACGGCCTCAAGGGCTTCCCCGAAGCGATCGAGAGCGTCTACCCCCGAACGCGCGTGCAGGGCTGCATCGTGCACCTGGTGCGGCACAGCCTCAACTACGTGAGCTACAAGCAGCGGCGGGTGGTGGCGGCGGCCCTCAAGGGCATCTACAGCAGCGCCACGCGCGAGGAGGCCGAGCTGGCGCTCGACGCCTTCGAGCACCACTACGGCCAGCAGTTCCCGGCGATCGTGCGCTCCTGGCGCACGAACTGGGAGCAGGTGACGCCCATGTTCGAGTACGCCCCCGAGATCCGCCGGATCATCTACACCACCAACACCATCGAGAGCGTCAACAGCGTGCTGCGGCGCTCGGTCAAGACCAAGGGCAGCTTCCCGAGTGACGACGCCGCCAAGAAGATCATCTACCTGGCGCTGATGAACGCCACGCGCCGCTGGACCATGCCCATCCAAGAATGGAGGCAAGCACTCAACCAACTCACCATCCTTCACCCCGAGCGACTGACCACCCCAAACCTGTAAGATGAAACAGCAAGATCAAGGGCACACACAAAAACCTGAACACCCCCCGTCGAAAAGTCATCGACCCGTAGCTTCTCGCGGGCGAAGGCGGCGCCGTCGCGCCCGGGGGCCACCACGTGCACCCACTCCGGCGCCCGCCCCTGAAGGTCTCCGAGGAGCCGCGCGTACGTCGCGAGCTGCAGCACGGTGGCCGCGCGCGTAGTGGCCGCGAGCTTGGTGTCCTCCACCTCGTAGTGGTGGTCGCCCAGGTCGCTGGGGCCCGGCACCTTGCGCAGCACGTCGGCGACGCCGAACCAGGCGCCTCCGCACAGCGGCGCTTGGGCGATCGCGTCGACGCCGGAGCGCATCGTTTCGAGCAGCGTCTCCTCGGACGTCCGCCCGCCCAACATCGCAACCGTGAGCCCCCGCGTGCGCAGATGTTCCAAGTACGCGGCCTCGTGGCGCGCGCCCAGCTCGGCGAGCAGGTCGGCGTCGGGGTCGCGGCCCCGGTCGGGAACGGGGCGGCCGAGGCGACGCTCGACTTCGAGGCGGCCGGCGTGGGGGCAGGCGACGAAGGTGGTGAGGAGGGTCGGGGAGAGGGACAGCGCCCCCGGCTCGCTCACGTGAGCTTGAAGACGAAGAGCGTACTCGCGCCGTTGAGCGGCCCGTCGATAGCCAGGCGCCGCACCCGAGCGAGGCGCTCGAAGGTGTCGGAACCGAGCGCGGCGCAGACGGCCGGTAGGCGCTGGGCGAGGTCCATCTGGTGGTGGACGTCACCGGCGCGGAGTGTCACCGTGTGCTCGCCGCGGCTCCTCGCCGGTTGGACGAAGTGCTCGATGCAGAAGGTCCGGATGCCGTCGGCGGTGGTGGGGGTGTCTGCTTCGGGCATGGCTTCCTCCTCGGAGCGAAGTGGTGGGCGACTCCCGCGCATCCACGTCGTGCTGCTGCGTGCCGCCACCTCGTGTCGGAATCAGCATCGCTAGCGGTCAGAACCTCGCGCGTTGATGGACGGGGCCATCGACTCGGATCCAACGACGCCAAGCGCCCGATCCGCCAACGGTTTGCAGTGGTACTTCCCGTAGATCGTCGCCCGTCGGCGCATCACCCGCAGCGCAAGCGCACCAGCAGCTCGGTGCACCGCTGGGTCGAACAGCAGGTGCGCCCCGTCCTCCTCGGTGTCGAAGTACAGCTGCGCCTGATGCGCGCCCGCATCGCGATACGTGGTGGTCCTGATCTCGACGTTGCGGTGGCGGCGGAGGAGAGATCGCCGGCCGCCCGGTGCCGAGTCGAGAACGTCGAGGGCGACGTTGACGAACCCCCACGTCGAAGAACCGTCCTTCACGGCTCCCACCACGAACAACTCCATCATCGCGGCGTTCACGCACACGAGTCGCGGCCACGCCGAGCCACCGGTCGACGGCAGGCAACTGACCGACCAAAACGAATACTCCGTGGTGCGCGGGAACGGCACGGCGCTGCCGAGGTACGTCGAGAGAAGGTGCACGGCGGCACGACCGTAGGGGTGCCGGGTGCCGTTCGAGTCTTCCGAACCGCGCCGCGAAGCGATCACGCTGGGCAGGTGGCAGTTCGACGAGTGGCACCTGTACCCGCTCCTCAGCGTTGACGCGCAGCGGGTCGAGCAACCAGCGCTGCTGCAGCTCGCGCGCGACAAGAACGTCCAAGTCACGCTCGCCCTGAACGTCGGAGACGTGCATCACGTTCGCGATCTGCAGACCCGCCTCCTCGACGGCGCGGATCCAAGCGCGTTCGCGTACGTCGAGTTCCGCGGCTGGCACGGGTACGAAGCTGACCGCGTCAATGGTCCCTAGCGCTCGACGGTGCTGGGCGAAGCGGCGCACGACCTCGACCGCTTGCCCCACGTAGATGCGTTCGTTCGGGAGCAGGAGCGCGTACACACCAGTGCGCGACGGTGTGGATGCGAAGGCGGACCGCCACGAACCGTCCAACGACCTTCGCCGCCCGTCGGAAGCGGCATCCACCCGTTCCCACCCTCGTTCAGCACGTCGCGCACACGCCGAACGAACGCGCTGCCAGACTCCTGCGCGCGCCACTTGCCGTACCCGGTGCTCCACCGGAGCTTCGTCGGTCGTGGACGCGTGCCGCCCCGGCCAGCGACCGGTCCGATCCCCGGCAGGGCTTTGCGGGGTGCTGATCCGCGCGCGTCGAGCACCGGCTCGAGCCGGTCTACGATCGACGTACTGACCCGGCTGTCCCAGATCACGTGCGGCGCGCGCTCGCCGTCCCCCTCCAGGAACGCCGTGGCCAGCGCCGCGACCTTGGTCCAGCCGCTGTTCATCGGCGCGGCGTCGCCACCTGGCAATCCCAGCGCCCGGCGGAACACCTCTTCGACGACCGCTGCACCGAAGTCCTTCTGCCGGGTGACGCCACCCCAAGTGAGCATCTGCCAGGCGAGCAGCGTCGCGCGACGCCGGTTCTCGTCGGTCCAGGCGTCGCCGGCCGCGAGCCGGCGTGACAACCCGCCCGCCTCGTCGAACCACGGAGCCAGCACCTCGTGCGTCGCGCGCAGGTCCATGACCGGGTGCGGCCAGAAGTAGCTCGCCGCGCGCGCCGGCCAACCCACAATGGGGTCGCCGTGGGGCGCGCGGCGGTGGTGGGGCTGGTGCGGGTCGGCGTGGACGACGTCGACGAAGGTGCGCACGAGATCGTCGGGAGGCACCGGAGTGGGCTTCGGCGGCGCCGTGCGCTCGGTTGGCGCCCGCCGAGGTGCCGCTGCTCGCGCCTCGTCGAGCGACCCGTCGGTGGCCTCGTTCCACCGGCGATAGCGGCCCCCGCCCATCGCGAACAGGAACCCACGGATCCGGATCGAAGGGGAGTGCCGACTCGCTGCCGTATTGGGGGCCAACGCGCTCAAGGTCGACCGCAACGAGGCATCGGTCCACCGGTCGCCGCCCGGCAGCGCGCGCACGCGGGCGATGACGTCGCTCATAGCAAACGCACCGTCGACGCCCTCGAACACGCGGGCGATCGCCTCACGAGCCGTCACGCCGCCGCACCCGCACCGAACCGGACCTCGTACCCTCGATCGCACGCGCCGCACCTGCCGTGGAACCCATCCGGGCCCGTGTCCAACCGGACCCGCTCCCCGCAGCCAGCGCACGCGATCTTCACGGCCGTGTTCGTGCTGCACGATCGGCACTTCGCGTAGGGTCCGTACCGACCAATGGCGGCCTCGAGGTCCGCGCCGCCGCAGGACTTGCACGCGACCGTCGAGCGGATCGCCACGGTACGGGACGGATTCACTGACGTCGCTGGCTGGATCGGCGCCTCGGGTGGACTCGCCGCGACGGATCTACGCGGCGTCGCGGGCCCGGGGACGACCGCCGGTTCCACCAGCACGTCCGTCGACCGCACCCGTAAGAAGTGCCCGACGCGCAGCAACTCCGCGTCGTTGAAGTCGCGCGGGGCCTTGACGAACGCCCGGAGGTTCGGGTTGAACATTCGTGCGTCCCTCCGATACGACGCCACCAGGTCCTCGACCGCCTTCGGGACTGCGTCGGCCTTCAGCGCGCGGGGCGCCTGACCGGCCTTCGCGCGCTTGATGGTCCCTTCGTCCGAGATCGCAGCGAACACGTCCAACGCCATGAGCGTAAAGGTCCCCTGGATCAACCCGAGGAGCTTCTCGAGCAGCTCGCTCTCGCGCGCCTCGAGCAGCCGCTTGAGAACCAGCCCTTGGCGCTCCCCCTGAAGGATCGGGTCGGGCATCCCGCGCCATCGACCGTCCCACTGCCGCTCCCACTCGCCCGCCGCGTTGATGCGCACCGACGTCGACACGCTCTTGCTCTCGACGATCGCGACGCCGAACCCGTGCACGACCAGGTGGTCCATCTGGGCGACCTCCCCATCGTGCTCGATCCGCACGTCGTGCAGGACGTGGAGCTTCTTGCGATCATGAAAGTGGCGGTCGAGGTAGTGGGCCATCTGGCGCTCGGCACGACGACCAGCTGCTCGCCGCGGGTCGCGCTCCTCCCGGTCGACGTACGGCTTGAGGATCATGCAAAGAAGGTACGACGACGCACGCTTTCTGGTGCGGGAAGATCGCACGCAGGTCGCCGGCTCCTGCTGCAAGAGCCGAGTTCGATCGGAGTCCCCCTGGGGTCGCGTGCCAGGTCTCGGCCGGCTCTCGAGCACGTGACGCCACGCTCGCGGCGGGCGCGGCGTCGGCACCTACCCAGCAGACCACGCGTGCAGCCCCTGGGTCGCCGCGCGAGAATGGACGCCGAGGCCCCCATGGACGACCACCCCCGACCCCCTCGACCTCCAGCGCTTCGTCGCCGCCCAGGCTCCGGTCGTCGAACGGGCCATCGCCGAGCTCCGCTCGGGCCGAACCTCGACCGCTGCATCGATGCGGTCCTGCTGCACGATCCGCTCGACCCGAGCGCCCTCATGGGCTGGCCGGACGACCTGAAGCTGCGGTCCTCGATGACGCTGTTCGACGCCGCTGGCGCGGCGCGGCCGGCGGAGGTACTGGAGCGGGGGGATGGGGGGCAGCGCGACGCGGCGACGGAGGCGGTGTTGGAGGGGTGGCGGGCGGCCGACGGCTGACGATCGGCTGCCCCGCCTACGCGATGCGACGTCCATAGCGACCAACGGCTCCGCAGACGGCTCTGGACGACCACGAGTAGGTATGCGCCCCGGAAACCCACGCCAATCGGCCCGCTCGCCCGTAGCCTCGGCCATGGACCCGCCCCCGCCCCTCGCTCGACCTTCGAATCCCGGCACCAACGACCCCGCCCTCCGAGAATCTGATAATCTGCTCCTCGGATCGGAGGTGCCGGTTATGGCCAAGGCCCTCACCGCCACCGAGGTGGCGCGCGGCTTCGCCGACGTCCTCAACCGCGTCGCGTACCGGCGCGAGTCGTTCGTGATCGTCCGCGGCCAGAGGCCCGTCGCCGAGCTGCGCCCGGTGCCCGCGGGCACCAGGCTCGCCGACCTTCCGGTGCTCCTCGCCGCGCTCCCCCGACTCGACGACGCCGAAGCGTTTGCCGCCGACCTCGACGCCGCGCGGGCCGAGCTCGCCGACAAGGAACCGACCGACCCGTGGGCGTCCTGATTGACACCAGCGTGCTGATCGACGCCGAGCGCGGACGCCTCGACCTGGCGGCGCATGTCGCCCGGCGTCCCGACGACGACGCCTACTTGTCGGTAGTCACCGCCAGCGAGCTGCTCCACGGCGTCCACCGCGCGGCGACCCCCACCCAGCGCGGCCGCCGCTCGGCGTTCGTCGAGGGACTGCTACACCGCTTCCCCGTCCTCGACATCGACCTCGCCACAGCCCGCGCCCATGCCCGTGTCTGGGCCGACCTCGCGGTGGTCGGCACGCGCGTCGGGCCGAACGACCTGTGGCTCGCCGCCGCCGCCATCGCCCACGGGTTGACCCTCGTGACGGCCAACCTGCGGGAGTTCGAGCGGGTGCCCGGTTTGGACGTCGAGGGTTGGGGTCCGGACGAAGGTGCGCGCCCTTGACCGCGAACGCACACGCGTGGGCCTCCAGTTCGTGTATCTGATGCTGACAAAACGTCCGCTCTTGATACACAAACTGCATGCCTGAGCTCCGGCCGACGCCTCGCCAGCTGCCCGACGTACTGCTGTCGGAAGGCGTGACGTGGGCCACCACCGACGAGATCGCGCGCCGGCTCGAGGTCCCACCCGAGCGCGTCAAGGAAAGCCTGAAGCGATCACGCGCCGCCGGCCGCATCGTCTCGATCACCAACGGGGCCTGGCTCATGGTGCAGCCGGAGTACTACCTGCGGTGGGGCGCCCCACCTCCAACCCACTACGTCGACGCCTGGATGCGCCACCTCGGCCACCCCTACTACGTCGGCCTGCTCGCCGCGGCAGCCCACCACGGCCTCGCGCACCACGCCGCGCAGGTGTTCCACGTCGTGACGCCGGCCAGACTGAAGGACCGGAAGATCGGCCGTGCTCGGGTGGCGTTCGTGCATGCCGTCGACACCGCTACCCGGCCGACGGACGTCATCGTCACGCCGACCGGTCGACTCGTGGCCGCATCCCTCGAGGTGACGTTGCTCGACCTCGTCGTCCATCCCCACCGGTGCGGTGGCCTCGACAACGTCACCACGATCGTGGCGAACGCCGTTCAGGAGCACCGGATCGACGCGCAGGGCATCTTCGATGCGGCCGTGACGTACCGCCCTTCGGCGATCCAGCGCCTCGGGTACCTGGCCGAGTTGGCCGCGCGCAGCCTTGGCATCGACGTCGCCCTGGGGCCTATGGCCCACCACGTCCAGGGACGACGCGTCGTGCCCCTCGCCCCACGCGCCCCAGTCGGCGGCGCCACGGACCCGCGGTGGCGCGTTCAGGCGAACGTGGACGTTGAGGTGGAGACGTGATCCCGCGAACCGACCACGACTTGCGATGGCCGAGCGTGTCGTCCCGTCCATTGACATTCCGGCTACGGAATACTAGGTTGTGGAGGTCGCGGCGTGTTGCGTGATCTCAAGCACGTCCAACAGACCCACCGACGTACACGGGCTCCGTCCAAGTGGCGCCTCTACGAAACCCAGACCGGCAACGTGCCGAAGGACCTGGTGACGATGTTCGCTGGAATCCCAACCCCACAGATCCCCTCGCCGCCAGCGCCCGTTCTGACGGCGGGGGAGCGTGGCGAGCTCGCGGCCACGCTCGGGTTCATCGACCGCCATGGCGTTCGCAAGCTGCTGAGCGTGGCCGCCGTCGACGGCGAGGCGACGCCGAGGACGGAGAAGGTCAAGTCTGCCAAGGGGCCATTGATCGAGCTCAAGATCAAGAGCGCTGAGCACAACCCGCGGTTCCTGCTCGTCAACTGCAGCGACGTCGCGGTGTTCCTGACCGCGTTCATGAAGAAGACCCAGAAGCTTCGACGTGCGGACGTCGAGCGCGCCGACGAGCGCTACCGAACGATGAAGGACGAGTGCCAATGAGCGAACACGACACCACCACGACCAAGGACTTCGAGCACGCCTCGAAGCTCACCCATCTTCGTCTCGAACTCGCGCTGGTGATGCAAACCCTGCGGTCCACCGCCGGCCTCACCCAGGCAGAACTCGCCCAACGCTTGGGCGTGAACCAACCAGCGATCGCGAAGCTCGAACGCGTCGGCGACCACAAGATCGAGAACGTGCTCCGGTACCTCGGCGAGCTCGGCGCCGACCTGCTCGTCGCGGTTCGCCAAGGGAGCGACGTCGTCCAGGTCAGCGACGATCGCGAACATCTGCTCGTGGCGCTGCCGCGAGAGGTCGACGACTGGGCCGCGGCAGCCGACTCGGACCTCGACGCCTTCGTCATGGAGGCCCTGCGCGACGCTCATGCTAAGAGCCTCTCCACGGCCGAAGCCAACGACGGCGCAACTCGACGAGGCGCGGGCGGAAAGAGGTCGTTCACCTCGCGCTCGCCCAAGCGCGTCGACCCGTAGTTCCTGGACGTCGAGCAACACGATCGCCCCCACGGGACGACGGGGCCGCCGGCCTCGAAACGGTGCTCCTGCGCGGCCTGAACTCGGCGATTTGCCTAATCCAAGTCCGGCGATTTGTCTACTTCACAGCCGGCGATCTGCATGGCCAGCGATTTGCGAGCGCCTCAGCCCGCTGGGTCACGGCTCCGACGCGCCCGACCCACCACCGCCCCCCACCGCCTCGTCCCCCGTCGCCGGATAGACGACGCGCAACGGCCCGGCGGGCGTCGCCGCGGTCGCGTCGATCCGCCGCACCTGCTTCCTCGCGCGCCGGGCGTGGTCGGCCACCAGGGCGACGAGCACGGCGTAGACGCCGGGTCCGTGCTCGGGGACGGCGGGGCCGTCGGCCTCGAAGCGGAGCCATGCGGGGACCGAATCATCGAGGTCGGGCTCCATGCCGGAGATCAGGTAGCGCCCGGCGTCGAGGGGCGAGAGGGCGCCGATCGCGGTGAGGCTGAGGCCCTCGAGCCAACCGACCTCCGCCAAGCGCTCGGCCGCCGAGTCCTCGTCCTCGCCTCGGTCCTCGACGAAGGCTTGCGCTTCGTCCCAGCCCGGGTACACGGCGAGGCCGTACTCCTGCGCGGCTTGACCCATCACCTGGACGTACCGCCACGGTCCATCGCCCACGCGGTACGCCAAGAAGCGTTCGCTGTGGAAGCTACGCCAGGGCTCGGCCTCGTAGAAGGCAACGACGGCGTCGAAGAAGCCCTGGACGGTCTCGTCCTCGACCTCGGCCAGCCAGGCCGGCGTCCCGGTTCCGAGCGCCTCGGCCATGCCGTGCATGGCGACCAGCGCCGGCTCGATGTCCCCCTCGACCACCTCGATGCCCACCGGGGCCAGCCGCTCGGCCAGGAGGGCCACCAGCTCGACGTCCTCCACGATCACGAACCGAGGCCGAGCCGGCTCGGCCTCGGTCATCGCCCCGATGCAGGCCCGCGCGACGAGCGCGTACAGGGCGTCCGTGTCGAACGGCTCCCCCTCGAAGGTCGCGACGCGCACCAGGCCGTCGCCGTCCGCGATCGCACCCAACCACGTCAGGGTAGGCTCGGGCTCCCTGCCGATCATGAACGTCGCCGGACGCACCGCGACGCACCAGCGTTCCTCGAGGACGGGCAGCGTGGCCAGCTCGTCGAGGTCGGGCACCTCGGGGCGGACGTCGTCGTCGTCATCCTCCTCGTCGTCAGCGGCCGCGAGGTCCGTCGGGATCGCCGCGTCGTCCGGGATGTGTCCGGTCTCGACGAGCAGGGACCACAGCGCCTGGCGCGCCTCGAGCGTCCCCGGTCCGTACCGGGCGACGCGCTCGAGCACCGCAGGCCAGGCGCCGTGCGGTGCGTATGCGGCGCCGCCGTGCAGCAGCGCGAGGGCCAGGAACCGCACCGTGGACTCGGCCTGGTACCCGATCCGGTCGGGGAGCTCGCGCACCACACCGGGCATGGCGGCGAGGCTCGCCTCCACGTTCGCCAGGATGCGCTCCGCACCCTGGCGCTCCCAACGCCGAGGGAGGCCCATGACCAGCTCGGCGAGGTCGACGAGCGGCGCGCGCGGATCGTGCACGCGGCGCTCGAGGAGGTCGTCGAGAGCGTCGGCGAGGACGGCCTGCGCCTCGTCGCCCGTCGTGTCGACCCAGTCGTGGTACGCGGCCATCGCGGCCTCGGCGGCGTCCGCATCGTCCATCAGCGCCCAGGCGCCGACGCGCGCGAGGTACCGGTCACCCCCCCAGCCGGGATCCGGCTCGAGCGCCTCGACGTGGCGCCGCAGGGCACACGCGCCCTCGACCCCACCCTCCAGGAGCGCCGCGCGGACCGCGTTGAGCAGCGCGTGCGGGTCGTCGGGCGCGAGCGCGAAGGCCTCGCCCGCCGCCGCGACGTAGGCCTCGAGGTCGCCCTGGAGGAGCTGATCGGTGACGAGCATGTTGCGCGCAGGCTGGTAGCCGGGATGCTTGGTCAGCAGCCGCTCCAGCGTGGGCGCCGCCGTCGGATCGCCGTAGAACGCTCCCGTTCGGGCGCGCTCGAACGCGAGCCGGTCCTCGGTGGACAGGTCAGCGTCGCGGGCGGCGGGCCCCGCAGGTGGCGCGTCACCTGGCCGGACGCGACCGCTGCGCGCGGCCAACCGGTTCGCGTGGTGCGGCATGTCGAGGGCGAGGTAGGTCTCGAGGAGCGCGTCCCGCACTTCCGGCACGGGGTCCTTGCGCTCGGCCCACTCGAGGTGCGGCAGCGCCTCGAAGGGCCGGTCGTCGTCCAGGTAGGCCGTGCCGAGCGCGGCGCGCACGGCCGGGTCCTTGGCGTAGGTGCGCGCGAGGCCTTCGAGCGCTGCGAGGCCGCGCGCGAAGTCCTCCTCCAGGAGGTCGAGCGCGCGACGGAGCTTACCGGGCGGGCAGAGGCGTGCCATGCGGGAACTCTACCGGTCGGTGGTGCGGTCCCGCTTCGGTCGGCAAGAGGGCACGGTTCGGCGCGCCCCCTAGAACCCCCACGCTCGATTCGCCGCGGCCCGGCGATTGGCCTGCTTCACCGTCGGCGATCTGTATCGGAACCTGCGCGTCGGCGATCGCTCGGGACGCCTCTTCGAGTCGCTGGTCGCGCTCACCGTGCGCACCTACGCCCAGGCGGCCGAGGCGCGCGGGCACCACCTCCGAACCCGCAACGGCACGGCGCGTCACGTGGGGGTCAGGGTAAGGAAGCCCTTCACGCAGCGGCCGGCTCGACGTACGCGACGCGGGCCGAGGGTTCCGGCACGTCGAGCCCATCGGCGCGCATGCCGGCGAGGTGCATGGCGATCGTGGAACGGATGCGCTCCTCGACGATCTGGGGCGTCGGGCCGGTCGCGACGCAGCCCGGCAGATCGGGGACGTACGCGGCGTAGTTCTCGTCAGCTCGTTCGATGACGATGGCGAACGCTCGGTTCATGCACGACCTCGCTTCCGCAGGGCGGCCTGCTTCACGATGGAGTTCAGCGTACCTGGTGGCAAGGTGTCGCCGAGGTGACCGGCGACGGTGACGCGCCCCGGCTTGGTCGGGTGCTTCGGTTGGCGGTGGCTCCCTCGCTGGTCGATGACGACCCAGCCATCACGTCGGAGCAACCGCAGAGCATCGCGCACCTTCATGCGCCACGCTAGCCGTCGGTGGGTCCGCGACCGGCCTCGGCCTCGGCGATGACTCAGGCGGCGTGCATCGATGCCCAGCTCGTACGGGAGTCGTAGCGTTGCTTCTACTAATGAGCTCTGACCAGAACGGAGGCCGCAGCGTGCGCACGTGGCAACTCCAGGAAGCGAAGGCCCACTTCTCCGAGCTCGTGCGGCAGGCCGAACGCGGCGAGGCGCAGGTCGTGACCAAGCACGGCGTGGCGAGCGTGGTCGTGCTCGACGTGGCGACGTACTAAAGGCTCGTCGCCCCCGGTCGCAGCCTGCTCGAGGTCCTGCTCGCGGCCCCCCGCTTCGACGTCGACGAGCTCCCGCTCGAACGCGACCGCTCCCCCGGCCGCCCCATTGACCTGACGGGAGCGTGAACGTGCGCGACTTCGAACCGCTCGGCGTCGACGCCGTCGATCCGTGGGCGTGACCTGAGCCCACAGGCACCCGGCACCAACCCACCTCGGCCGCCTTGCCGGTCTCGCCGTCGGCCATGGTGGTGCATGCCCACGCCCCGACCCCCATCGGCTACACTCCGGCTAGCCCACGGAGGTGCGTGCATGCCGACCAAGATCCAACGCTGGGGGAACAGCCAGGGCCTGCGCATCCCCAAGGAGGTGCTGGCCGAGGCCCACATCGAGGTCGGCGACGAGGTGGAGGTGCGCGCCGTCGACGGCAAGCTCGTCGTGACGCCCGTGCGCTTCGTACGCGGGCGGTTGGCGCTGGCCGACCTGGTCGCCGCGATTCCCGCCGGCACGACGGTGTACGAGGTCGACTGGGGCGCCCCCGAGGGCGACGAGGTCTGAATGGCCCGCTACGTCCCCGCCAAGGGCGACTTGGTGGCGTTGACCGTGCGCCCCGCCCCCGACCGCGACCTCGAGCAGCCGGCGCTCGTCGTCTCGAACGATCTGTTCCAGCAGGCGACCGGGCTGTGCGTGGTCTGCCCCATCGCGCGCACCGAACGCCAGCACCCCTTCCACGTCGCCATCCCCGACGGCCACGGCGTCGAGGGCTTCATCCTCGTCGACCAGGTCCGCGCCGTCGACGCCCGCGCCCGCGGGGTCCGTCGCCTCGGCCGCGCGCCCGACGCGGTGGTGGACCAGGTGCTCGCGATCCTCGACGCGGTGCTGTTCTGAGCCCACGACGAGCGCACGGTTGCCAGGCCTGCCCGTCGCCCGACCCCAGGGCCATCCTCCACATTGTGCTATTATGTGCTACATGTCCACGATCGGCGTGCGCGAGCTCCGCCAGAACGCCAGCCAGTACCTCGATCGCGTTCGCGCCGGCGAGACGATCGAGGTGAGCGTCCGCGGCGTGGTGGTGGCGCGCCTCGTCCCCGCGGTGCACCACCCGTGGGACGCCATGGTGACGGCCGGCCGCGTCCGTCGAGCGAGCGACGCAGCGCTGACCGAGGTGCCGCCCATGACCGGCGCCGCCTCGCTGTCGCGCGAGCTCGACGCGCAACGCGCCGACGAGCGCTGATGCTCTACCTCGATCCCTCCGCCCTCGCGAAGCTCGTCACCCAGGAGGCGGAGACCGAACGCCTGCGCGCGTACCTCGCCGCTCGAGCGAACGCCATCCGCTTCGCCAGCGCGCTCGCCCACGCAGAGCTGCTGCGCGCCGCCCACCGCCTCGGCGACGAGGCCGTCGCCACCGCCCGCGAGGTCCTCGCGCGCATCGAGCTCGTCGACGTCTCGCGCGAACTGCTCGACCACGCCGGCACCCTGGCCGCCGGCCACCGCCTTCGGACGCTCGACGCCATCCACGTCGCCACCGCCGCCGTCGCCGGCGACCGACTCGAGGCGCTCGTGACGTACGACCCGCGGATGGCCCAGGCGGCAGCCGCGCTCGGGCTCCCGGTCGAGCGTCCCTGACGGCGCCGGAACCTGGCCCCCGTCAGCCGAGTCGACCGAGTTGCTCGTGGCCGAAGCGCTGCAGCGCGCGGAGGAGCTCGTCGTGGCCGGGCGCGCCCGGGCTCAGCACGCGGTGGTCGGCGCCCTCGAGCATCAGCCGGCGCGGGGTGCCGCGCAGGCGGCGCAGGAGGGCCACGGTCGCCTCCGGTACAGCGGTGGGGTCGGCCAACCCCTGCACCACGAGCATCGGACGCGCGGGGAGGCGCGGCGCGACGCGCCAGGCGTGCCCGGCGGCGCAGCGGAGCTCGTCGAGCGCCGCGGTGGGCACGCGCACCTCGCGCCGAACGCACTCGCGCGTGGCGGCATCGTCGAGGTCGACGTCGCCGAGCTTCTCGAGGAGCTCGCGCCGTAGGGAGGGGTCGTCGAAGGCGGCCTGCTCGTAGGGGCGCACGTCGGGGAGGACGTGGCGCAGCAGCGGGAGCAGCACCGCGCGACGGTCGCCCATCCGCGTGAAGGGCGCGATCAGCACCGCGGCGTCGGCGGGCGCGCCGGCCTCGAGCGCCACGATCGTGAGCCC
>JARGGE010000289.1 GCA_029210865.1 Trueperaceae bacterium | reverse complement strand
CTCGGCGGGCGGGTAGCCGAAGGTGCCCTCGCGCAGCCGCAGGTAGCCCGGCAGGTCGTCGGGCGTCAGGCGGCGGTCGAGCGTGGTCGTGGGGCGGCCCGCGCTCATCCGGCCGGGTCGTCGGCGAAGGGCAGGAACATCGGGCGCTCGGCGTTCGTGCGCAGCACCATGGTCGTCTCGGTGCGCTCGACGCCCTCGAGCATGAACAGCCGGTCGAGGAAGCCGTCGAGCGCCGCCGGGGTGGCGACGCGGACCTTGGCGACGTAGGAGTAGTTGCCGGCCACCGCGTGCAACTCCTCGACCTCGGGGAGGCTCAGCAGGCGCTCCACGAGGTCCTGGGCCGACTTGCGCGGCTGCGGCGCGATGTGCACGAAGGCGCAGATGGCCAAGCCCACCTTCTCCGGGTCGAGCACCGCCCGGTACCCGCGGATCACGCCCGCCTGCTCGAGCTTGCGCACGCGTTCGCCGATGGCGGGGGCCGACAGGCCGGTCTGCTTGGCCAGGTGCGCGTGCGTGGTCCGTCCGTCGGCACGGAGCACCTCGAGGATCGTGCGGTCGATGGCGTCGAACATCGCGACCAGGCTAGCACCTCGCTGCGCGGCCGCCGCGCGCGTGCGGTAGCCTGGCCCGTGCACGTCCTCTACATCGGCGACGTCTTCGGGGCCCCCGGCCTGCGGGCCACCCATCGCTTCCTGCGCGACCGCCGCGACGACTTCGACGTCGTCGTCGCGAACGGCGAGAACGCGGCCGGTGGCTTCGGCATCACCCGCAAGCACGCCGAGCAACTGTGGGGGTGGGGGGTGGACGTGATCACCCTCGGCAACCACACCTTCGACCAAGCCGACGCCGTCGACGTGCTCGAGTCCTCGGCGCGGATCGTGCGACCGGCCAACTACCCGCCCGGCACGCCGGGGTTGGGCCACACCACCGTCACCGCGCGCAACGGCGAACGCTTGACGGTCGGGCAGGTCATGGGGCGCGTCTTCCTCGACCAGCTCGACGACCCGTTCGTCGCCGCCGACGCCATCGTCGAGGCCTGCCCGCCCGAGCGGGCGCTGCTCGTCGACGTCCACGCCGAGGCCACGAGCGAGAAGAAGGTGCTCGGCTACCACCTCCGCGGTCGCGCCAGCGCGGTCATCGGCACCCACACCCACGTCCAGACCGCGGACGAGGAGATCGTCGACGGCACCGCGTACCTGACCGACGTCGGGATGACGGGCGTCCAGCACTCGTCGATCGGCATGCAGTTCGCCGAGGTCCACGCGCGCTTCACGACCAAGCGCCCGCACCGCTTCCGGCCGGCGGTCGGCCCCGCCACCCTCTGCGCCGTGCACCTCGACCTCAACGGTCGCCGCGCCCGCGCGATCGAGCGCGTGCAGTGGCGCGACGATGGCGCCAGCGACGACGGCTGAACCCCGCCGCGGGCCCGCGCCACCGGCGGCCCCACCGCGCTCCGGCCGGTACCATGCCGCATGGCGAGCGACGAGGCACCCCGCGCGACCCCGAACGCCGACGCGCCCGACGCCCGCACGAGCGGGCCCGGCTCCGCACCGGCCAGCGAACCGGCGAACGCCCGCGCGGCGCGGGAGGCCGAGGCCTTCGAGCGCCTGCGGCGCGACGTCGACCTGCTGGCGACCACGTTGGGCGACGCGATCCGCGCGCTCGAGGGGCCGCGGACCTTCGACCTGGTCGAGCGCGTCCGCGACCTGACCAAGCGCCGCCGCCGCGGCGCGCCGGTCGACGCCGAGCTGCGCGGCCTGCTCGCCGATCTGCACCACGACGACGCCGAGAAGCTGCTGCGGGCCTTCACCCTCTACTTCCAGCTCGTCAACCTGGCCGAGGAGCGCCACCGCGTGCGCGTCGTGCGCCTGCGCGCGGCCGCCGCCACCCCCGAGGCGCCGCGCGGCGAATCGGTGGCGGCGGCCGTCAAGGCGCTGCGCGACCAGGGCTGGACGGCGGCCGAGGCGCGTCGCTTCGTCGCCGACCTCGACGTGCAGCTCACGCTGACCGCCCACCCCACCGAGGTGAAGCGGGCGACCGCGCGCGCCGCCCTCGAGCGCGTGGCCGTGGCGTTGCGCACGCTCGGTGGGGACGAACTGGCGCCGCAGGAGCGGGCGACCTGGCACGCGCAGCTGGCGGCCGAGGTCGCCACGCTGTGGCAGACCCGCGAGCTCGCGCTCGAGCGACCGACCGTGCGCGACGAGGTCGAGGGGGCGCTGTACTACGTGCGGCGCTCGCTGCTCGACGCCGTGCCGCGGCTGATGCTCGACCTGGAGGACGCGCTGCGCACGTACTTCGGCGACGTGGACGAGGGGGGCGGTGCGGGCGACGAAGAGCCGTTCGGTCCCGTCCTGCGCTTCCGCAGCTGGATCGGCGGCGACCGCGACGGCAACCCGCACGTCACGCCCGACGTGACCGCCGACACGTACCGGCTCCACGCCGCGCTCGCGCTCGACGCCCACCTGGCCGACGCAGCCGACCTGCGGCAGCGGCTGTCCCACTTCGAGCCGCGCGTGGCGCTGACGGCGCCCTTCCGCACCGCGCTCGCCGAGCGCGAGGCGGCGGGCGGTCCCGTCGACGCCCACGCCGACGAGCCCTTCCGCCGGTGGACGGCGCACGTGGCGCGCGACCTCGGGCGCGAGCGCGCCGTCTGCGCGGGCGCCGCCACCGGCGCTCCGGGCACGCCGCGCGCGTCGGAGGCCCCGGGCGCCCTCGCGGACGCGAGCGCCCCCGCTTACCCGGGGGGCGCGGCCGGCCACCGCGCCGACCTGGGGCTGCTCGAGCAGGCGCTGGTGCGCGGTCAGGGGGCCCGCGCGGCGCAGGTCTTCGTGCGGCCCGTGCGCTACCGGGCCCAAGCGACCGGCTTCCACCTCGCGGCGCTCGACCTGCGCGAGCACTCGGCGGTGCACGAGCGCGCGGTGGCCGAGCTCCTGGCCCACGGCCGGGTCGACGACGACTACGCGGCGCGCGACGAGGCGACGCGTGTCGCGGTGCTCGCGCGCGAGCTGGAGGACCCGCGACCGCTCGCGGCGCCGGACGCGCCGCTCGGGGCCGAGGCCCGCCGCGCCTTGGACGTGCTGCACGTGGTGCGCGACGCGCAACGGCGTTACGGCGCCGAGGCGTTCGGCAACTACGTGGTGTCGATGAGCGAGGGGGCCTCGGACGTGCTCGAGGTCCTGGTGCTCGCCAAGCAGGCGGGCGTGCCCGACGTCGACGTCACCCCGCTGTTCGAGACCGAGGACGATCTGCGCGCCGCGCCCGGCGTC
Source organism: Trueperaceae bacterium (assembly GCA_029210865.1). Classification (GTDB taxonomy): domain Bacteria; phylum Deinococcota; class Deinococci; order Deinococcales; family Trueperaceae; genus JAABTL01. Next base: position 875 of record JARGGE010000289.1, on the reverse strand, counting down.
TTGACCGCGCTCCTGGAGGTGCCGGCCTACGCCGCGCACGTGCGCCGGCGCGGCGTGCAGGAGGTGATGATTGGGTACTCCGACTCGAACAAGGACGCCGGCTTCCTCGCCGCCAACTGGGCGCTCTACGAGGCGCAGGAGGGGCTGGCGGCCGCGGCGCACGCGGCCGGCGTGCCCTTGCGGCTCTTCCACGGCCGCGGCACGAGCATCGGCCGCGGGGGCGGTCCGTCCGGGCAGGCGATCCTGGCGCAGCCGCCGGGGTCGCTGGGTGGCCGCATGCGACTGACCGAGCAGGGGGAAGCGCTCGCCGAGCGCTACGCCGACCCCGCGCTGGCCCACCGCCACCTCGAGCAGGTGGTGCACGCGGTGCTGCTCGCGAGCGCGCGCGACGCGCGACCGTTCGAACCGGTGCCCGAGGCCTTTCGCACGGCGATGGCGCAGGCGGCGCGGGCCGCGCGCCAGGCCTACCGCGAGCTGCTCGAGGCCGAGGGCTTCCTCGACGTCTTCCACACCGTGACGCCCATCGAGGAGATCGCCCGCTTGCGGGTCGGCTCGCGCCCGGCGCGGCGCGCCGGCGACCGCTCGCTCGCGAACCTGCGGGCGATCCCGTGGGTGTTCTCGTGGACGCAGTGCCGCGCCAACCTCCCCGGGTGGTACGGCCTGGGGAGCGGGCTCGCCACGCTCGAGCCCGACCTGCTCCGGAGCATGACGGAGCGCTGGCCCTTCTTCGCGACGGTGCTCGACTTCGCCCGGATGAGCCTCGCCAAGAGCGACCTGGGCGTGTTCGAGGCCTACCTCGAGCTCGTGCCCGAGCCGGGGCGGAGCCGCTTCGGCCGGCGGATCGCCGAGGAGCACGCGCGCAGCCTCGAGGTGCT
>JARGGE010000288.1 GCA_029210865.1 Trueperaceae bacterium | reverse complement strand
GGCCGCGCCGCCGCGTCCGAGGCGGCGTCGCTGCCGCCCGCCGCGTGCACGTGCGCTCGTGCCGAATCGTCGTCCGTGCTACGTTCGACCCATTCGGGACGTTTGTCCCGTCGTTCGAAAGGGGCAGCACGATGAGGAAAATCGCCGGAACGCTCGCCATCTTGGTCGTCTTCGCGCACGCGCTCGCGCAGGCGCCCGCCTACTTCGTCCACGCCGACATGGTCCGGGGCGCGCAGCACGCTCAGGGCGCCGTGTGCGTCGCCAACGCCGTCTTCCACCCGGGCGAGTGGGTGATCTTCCGCGCCGTGGTGTACGACGCCGCCACCGGCGAGGAGCTGAGCCACGACGCGATCGCCGAGCGCGGCCTCACGGCGACCGTGATGGTCGAGGGCCTGGAGCCGATCGCGATGTTCTACCCGCCCAAGGAAGAGGGCACGCCCGAGGGCATGTACTTCTTCCGCGGCCCGTGGCCCATCCCCGCCGACTTCGCGATGGGGCAGTACGTCTGGAACATCGAGGTCCGCGACGCCGACGGCAACGTCGCCGCGTTCGCGCCGATCGGCCAGACCGTCGGGTTGAGCGCGATCACCATCCTCGCCGGCCAGTAGGCCACCCGCCCGCTCTCTCCCACGCCGCGCCGCGCCCTGTGCCGGCGCGGCGTTTCGGCATCGCCGCCGGAGGTCCCGCATGCCCCTACGCTCCTTCCTTCTCTCGCTCCTCGCCTTGGTCGCGGTCGGTACCGTCGCCGCCCAGGGTCGCCTGACGCTCGACCCCACCGAGGGCATCGTCGGCACCGAGGTGGTCGCCACGATGAGCGACCTGACCCCGGGCGCCGAGGTCGACGTCGTCTGGGTCAGCGCCGCCGCCGACTGGAGCGTCGCCGACGGGCGCTTCTACGGCGTCACCGCCGAGGAGACGCGCATGGTGGTCGCCAGCGCGACCGTCGCCGCCGACGGCACCGCGACCGCGGGCTTCCGCGTCCCGGAGGACTTCGGGTACGTCCACAACGTCTTCGTCGAAGCGGGCGACGAGGCCGTCGCGCGCGGCGGGTTCATCGTGATCCCCCACCTGACGATCGAACCGACGTCCGGCCCGGTGGGGACGCCGATCACCGTGACGATGACCGGCATCGGCTACCGCTTCTGGGAGATCGCCTGGCACCTGCTCTACGACGGCGCGCACGCCGGGATGCTCACCGCGATCACCACCCAGGGGACGGCCGTCGCCACCATCCCCGCGACCGGCGCCCCGGGGCTGCACACGCTGCAGCTCCTCTCGGGCACCCACCCGGTCCCCTACCTCAACCAGCAGCAGTCGCCCAACTACAAGCCCGCCATCCCCACCGTCGTCCGCGCGCTCTTCGAGGTCACCGACGGCCCCGCGGTGATGCCGCCGGCGCCCGAGGCGCAGACGCTGTCCCGCGACGCCGCGACCGCCCCGACGGGCGAGGGCCCGCGCCTGTGGGCCGACCAAGCGTCCGGTGCCGTCGGCAGCCCGATCGCCCTGTAGGGCGCCGGCTTCGCGCCGGACACGCTCGTCCGCCTGTCGCTCGAGAGCGTGCGCGGGAACCGCATCAGCGGTGGTGGCTGGGAGGTCGTCGAGACCGACCTCGCCGAGGTGCACACCGACGCCGCCGGCACCTTCGCCCTCACGCTGCCGACCCCCGACGACCTGGGCGGCGCCCACCCCATCCACGCCCGCGCCGCGGACGGCGCCGAGGCGAGCTTCGCCTACACGATCACCCCGTCGGTGCGGCTCGCCTCGCCCGCGGTGGTCGAGCCCGGTGGCGACGTCACCGTCGTGCTCAAGGGCGTCGGTTGGACCGAGACGGCCAACATCTACACGGTGCTGCTGAACAACGGCTACCTGGGGTACGGCTGTGGCTTCAACAGCCAGGGCGACGTGACCATCCACCTCAAGGCCCCCGGGCAGGAGGGCGTGCACTTCCTGTCGTTCTACCCGGCGATCTACCAGGGCGAGGTCACGGGCCCGGGCGCCCCGCCTACCCCGGACGCGAACGCCACCTATCTGCAGGTGCCGATGCTGCACGCCGAGGACCACCCGGGCAAACGGCTGCCCGCGATGCACCTGGCGTTCGAGGTGCGGGCCCCGTGAGCCGCGGCCGGCGGGAACGCCCGACCGCCTCGGCGCCTTAGGCGGCCCCCGCCGGTCGGCTCACGCGACCGCCACGAGGGCCACGGTCCCCTGGCGGTCGCCTTACGCGACCGCGGTGAGGGCGCGCTCGAGGCGGCCGCACCCCTCATCGATCAGGTCGGCGGTGACGTTGAGCATCGGGGCGATCCGCAGCACGTTGCCGTAGCGGCCCCCCTTGCCGATGAGCAGCCCTTGATCGCGCGCCGCGTTCGTCAGCGCGTTCGCGCGCGCGGGGTCGGGTTCCTGGGTGCCGGGAACCACCAGCTCGAGTGCCTGCATCAGCCCCATGCCGCGGACGTCGCCGACGAAGGCGTGCGGGGCGGCCATCGCCTCGAGCCGGGCGCGCAAGCGCGCCCCCTGCGCCGCGGCGTTCGCCCAGAGCTGGTGGCGCTCGATGTAGCGCAGCGTGGCGAGCGCCTGCGCCATCGACACCGGGTTGCCGCCGAAGGTCGAGAGCGTCAGCGCCTGGACCGACTCGGCGACCTCGGGCGTCATGATCGTCGCGCCCACCGGCGCGCCGTTGGCGATGCCCTTGGCGAAGGTCATGATGTCGGGCTCGATGCCCCAGTGCTCGATGCCGCACCAGTGGCGGCCGGTGCGTCCCCAGCCCGTCTGGACCTCGTCGATGATCATGACCCCGCCCGCTTCGCGCACGAGCGGTTCGACCCGCCGGAAGTAGTCGCGTGGCGCCACGGCGAAGCCACCGACGCCCTGGATGGGTTCGGCCATGAAGGCGGCGATGGTGCCGTCGGTGCAGGTGGCGAGGAAGTCGGCGAGGTCGTCGACGAGGAAGTCGAGGTAGGCCTCGTCCGACATCCCGGCCGGCTTGCGGTAGAGGTTGGGGCTGCGCACCTGCTTGATGTGGCCGTCGTAGACCCCGCCCTGGCGCCAGTTGGCGTGGGCCGTCATCGCCATCATCGAGGCGCTGCGGCCCGCGTACGCGTGGCGCAGCGAGACGACGTCGCAGTGCCCCGTGTACGTGCGCGCCGCCATGACCGCGGTCTCGTCCGCCTCGGTGCCGCTGTTCGTGAAGAAGCTGACCTGCAACCGCCCCGGCGTGACCCGTGCGAGGAACTCGGCGACCTCGATCGTCACCTCGTTGAGGTAGAGCGTGCTCGTGTGCCCGGCCGTGCGCATCTGCCGGACGGTGGCCTCGACGACCTCGTCGTTCGCGTGGCCCACCGACACCGTGAGGATGCCGCCGAAGAAGTCCAGGTAGCGCCGGCCCTCGACGTCCCACAGCCAGTCGCCCTTCGCCCGCCCCACCGCGAGCGGGCGGTCGCCGTAGTAGAGCATCCGGTTCTGGACGGGCAGCAGGACGGCGCGCTGGCGCTCGAGCAGCGCCTGCGTGGTGGCGTCGCTGGTCGTGCGGGCGGCGATCGGGTCGGGGGCGACGGCGTCGCGGGGCATGGGGACCTCCAAGGAGCACCGGTCGGGGCCGGCGGGGCGCGGTGGTCCGCACGATACTGCGCCGCGCGCGCCGGTCCTCAGCCCTCGCCCTCGGGCCGCCACGAGGCTCGCGGCGACCGAACGGTCGCGCCGGGCCGCGTGGCGTCGGCCGCGTCCCCCGCACGGCGCCTGAGGTCGTCGGCCGCCAGCGCGCGCCCTGGGCGCCCGATGCCGAAGCCCTGGACGTGCGTGACGCCCAGGCCGTCGAGCAGGTCGAGGTCGACGGGCTCCTCGATCCCTTCGGCCACCACGATGGGGAAGCGCAGCGCGATGTCGCGCACCAGCGGCGCGAACCGGCGCCGCTCGCCGGCGTCGCGCAGCCGCGCGAGGACCGTGCGGTCGAGCTTGATCCCGTCCACCGGGGCGTCCGCTTGCCAGCGGCGTTCGAGGTCCTCGCACGAGACGTCGTCGAGCAGCACCAGGTGGAGGCGTTCGCCCAGCGCGGCGAGGCTCGTCCAGAGCCCGCCGACGTCGCCGTAGCGCTGTTCGGTGAGCTCGACGATCAGGCGTCCGCGGAGGTCGGGCAGGACCTCCTCGAGCACGCACAGCGCCGTG
>JARGGE010000287.1 GCA_029210865.1 Trueperaceae bacterium | reverse complement strand
CTCCATCGCCAGCGCCACCGCGCCGTCGGGCGCGGTGCGGCCTTCGCGCGTGACGACGATGACCGGCGCGGCGCCGTCGCGCAGCAGCGCCAGCGACCCGGCCGCGTGCGCGTCCCAGGGTCGCGCCGGAGCGACCCGCACCTCGCGGCCGAGGTCGAGCGCGGCCGCGGCGGTGTGGAGCGCGCCCGACCGCACGCCAGCCTCGACGATCGCCACGGCGCCGGCGAGCCCGGCGATCCAGCGGTTGCGCACGGGGAAGGCGCCGGTCGGCGGCGCCGCACCGATGGCGGCGGCGGCCACCAGGGCGCCGCCGGCGTCGAGGATCGCGCGCGCGAGCGCCCGGTGGGCCGTGGGCGTCGGGCGGTCGACCCCCGAGGCCAGCACGGAGATGGTCGAGGCGGGGGCGCCGGACGTCGCCGCGCCCACCGCCGCCGCGTGCGCGGCGGCGTCGATCCCGAAGGCGAGCCCCGAGACCACCCAGGCCCCCGCCCAGGCCGCGCGCTCGGCGACCTCGCCGGCGAACGCGCACGCGGACGGGCTGGCGCGCCGCGGCCCTACGACCGCCAACGCTCGCGGGACCTCGGCCTGCACGGCCTCGGGCCAGACGCCGCGGACCCAGAGCACGGGTGGCCATCCGTCCGCCGGCCGCCACGTCGTGGGGTACCCAGGGCGGCCGCAGGCGACGAGCCGCGCGCCGACGCGCGCCCCACGCCACGCCTCCCGCTCCGCCGCCTCGAGGTCGATCCGCGCCAGAGCGGCCCGCGCTCGCGCCGGGCTGAGGCCCGGGAGCCGCGGCGGCGGACGGTGGGCGGCCTCCACGGCGGCGGTGGCCGAGCCGGCCACCGCCACCAGGGCGGCGGCGCGGACCGGCCCCAGGTCGGCCGTCCGGCTCAGCGCCAGCCAGGCGAGGGCCTCGGGATCGGGCGGATCGGGGAGCGTCGCGGCGGCCATGCCGCAGCGTCGCGCACCCCGCCGGTGGGGACCGACCGAACCGGGCCGCGGCCGAGGCGCCCTGGGCGCCGGCCGAGCGCGCTCAGCCTTCGCGCCTCCAGCGGGCACCGTCGGTCGTGTCCTCGACGACGATCCCGAGCTCCGCCAAGCGGTCGCGGATGGCGTCCGCGGTGGAGAAGTCGCGCTGCTTGCGGGCGGCCTGGCGGGCCTCGAGCACCAGGTCGGTGACCCCCCCGAGGAGCTCGGCGTCGTGCGCCGCGCCCGCCTCGCACGGGACCCCGAGGACGCCGTGGAGGAACTCCTCGAAGAGCGCGACGGCCGCTGCGGCCGTCGCGACGTCGCCGGTTTCGAGGGCGCGGTTCGCCTCGCGGGCGACGTCGAAGAGCACGGCGATCGCCTCGGGCGTGTGGAGGTCGTCGTCCATGGCCGCGGCGAAGCGGGCGCGCGCGTCCCCGAAGGGGTCGACGTCGGGCACGCGCCCGCCGGCGGCGCGCCAGCTGGCGTACGCGGCCCGCAGGCGGCGCAGCCCCTGGATGGAGGAGGTGAGCGCGTCGTCGGCGAAGTCGCTGAGGCTGCGGTAGTGCGACCGCAAGAGGTGGAAGCGCACGGCCGTGGGGTCGTGGCGCTCGAAGAGCGCGGCGAGCTCGACCACGTGCCCCTTGGACTTCGACATCTTCTCGCCGTCGAGCGTCAGCATGTTCCAGTGCACCCAGACGCGCGCGAACGGCTTGCCGGCGGCGCGCGCCTGCGCGAGCTCGCACTCGTGGTGCGGGAACACCAGGTCGAGGCCCCCGCCGTGCACGTCGAACTCGTCACCGAGGTACTTGGTGCTCATGACCGAGCACTCGAGGTGCCAGCCGGGGAAGCCGAGGCCCCAAGGGCTGGGCCAGCGCATCAGGTGGCCCTTCTCCGCGCGCTTCCAGAGCGCGAAGTCGCGCGGGTCGCGCTTCTCGGAGCGCACCTCGACGCGCGTCCCCTCGACCTGCTCCTCAGGGTCGCGGCCCGACAGTTCGCCGTACGCCGACCACGCCGAGACGTCGAAGTAGACGCTGCCGTCGACCTCGTAGGCCACGCCGCGCTCGAGGAGCGCCTTGGTGAGCTCGATCTGCTCGACGATGTGGCCGGTGGCGCGCGGCACGACGCTGGGGCGCCGGACGTGGAGCTTCGCCATGGCCTCGAAGTACGCCCAGAAGTACTTCTCGGCGACCTCCATGGGCTCGAGCCGTTCGAGGGCCGCCCGGCGCGCCAGCTTGTCCTCGCCGTCGTCGGCGTCGTCGGTCAGGTGCCCGACGTCGGTGACGTTCATCACGAGCCGCACCGCGAGCCCCTCGTGCTCGAGCCAGCGCCGCAGCACGTCGAACACGACCGGACCCCGGGCGTGGCCGAGGTGGGGTTCGGAGTAGACGGTCGGACCGCAGAAGTAGATCCCGGCACGGCCGGGGACGACGGGGTCGAACGGCACCTTCCGGCGCGTCAGGGTGTCGTAGAGCACGAGCGGCATCGGGTCACCTCGCGGACGGCCGCGTCGCGCGCGGCCGCAAGGGTTCGTTGAGGGGGATCAGGCGACGGACGGGAGCGGTGGGGCGGCTCGCCGACATCGCCGCTCGCGGGCACGGAGCCGGGTGCTCGTCGGTGCGCGCAACATGCGGCAAGCTACCACGCCCGGCGGGGCGCCCACGTGCGCAGGGGCGCGCCTGGACCGGTACGCTGACGGGCATGGCCCACCACACCCTGCGTCGCCGCGCGAGCCACGAGGACGTCGTGAAGCGCTCGCGCTTCGTCGCGGTGGTGGCGCCGATGGCGTCGCCCGACGACGCCGAGGCGCTCGTCGCCGAGGTCCGCGCCACGCATCCCGACGCCGGCCACGTCTGCTGGGCGCTCGTCTGGGGCGCGCAGCGGCGCTGGTCGGACGACGGGGAGCCCGGCGGCACGGCGGGGCGCCCGATGCTCGAGGTGCTCGACAAGCGCGGGCTCGACCGCGCCGTCGCGGTCGTCGCGCGCCGCTTCGGCGGCGTCAAGCTGGGCGCCGGCGGGCTGGCGCGTGCCTACGGCGGTGCCGTCGCGCGCGCGGTGGACGCCGCCGGCACGGCGTTCGTCCCCGATCGCGACGCGTTCACCATCGGCGCCCCGTTCGCCGACGCCGACGCGCTCCTGCGCACGCTCGCGGCCTGCCCGGAGGTGGTGCTGGACGCGCCCGCCTACGGCGCGGACGGGGTCGAGCTCTCGGGCACCGTGCTGCGCGACGCGCGCTCGAGGGTCGAGGCGCTCGTCGCTGACGTCACGCGCGGGCGCGCCCGCTGGCGCTCGGTCCCGGTCGACGACGGCGCGCCGGAAGCGCCCGGGTCGAGCGCGCCCGACGCCTGAACCGCGACGCCCGCCCCGTCAGCGCTCAGCGGAAGTAGTTGCGGATGACCTCCTGGTAGGGCACCGGCACCTCGCCGTCGACGAGGGCCTGCTCGACGGCCTGCCGGTAGCCGGCGGGCGCCGAGCCCACCGGGAGCGCCTCCGGCGCCGCGCCCGGGAGCGCGATCCCACCGACCGGCGTCTCCGGGCCGGGGCCGAGGATCGATGGCAGCGCCTCCGGCGTCGTGCCCCCCGCGTCGAGCCCCTCGCCGGCCTCACCTTCGACGCCGGCCCCCAGCCCCGCGTCGCCGCCCTCCTCGCCAGGGTCGAGACCGGCGGCCCCCGCGGCCTGGCCGTCGCCAGGTTCGACGTCCCCCGCCGCGTCTTCCTCGGCGTTGGGCGCGTCGGCCGGTCCCGGCTGGTCGCCGTCGCCGCCGGCCTCGGCGTCCTGGTCGCCCTCGCCCTCGTCGTCAGCGCCGGTCTCGTCGCCCGGTGCCCCGTCGCTGGCCTCGTCGGTCCGCTCGCCCTCGCTGCCGGGGTCGGGCGCGCGAGGCGTCGTCGCGGCGTCCTCGGGCTCGCCTTCGCCCTCGGCCTCCTCGGCCGCGGCGGCCGCCGCGGCCGCGCGGGACGCCTCGTCCTCGGGGGTCGGCTCGCGCTCGCGCAACCCCTCGACGAAGCGCTCGAGCGCGTCGCGCTCGCTCGGTGCGCCGCCGGGGCCGGCCTCGCCGGGCGCGCCCCCTGGGGCCCCCTCGCCGTCGGCGCCGCCGGAGGCCGGCACGCGCGTCTCGACCGGATCGCCCGGTGCAAAAACCTTCATATAAGGAAGGACACGCATGATAGCGATGTTTTCTACCCCATAATGAGTCATGCCC
>JARGGE010000286.1 GCA_029210865.1 Trueperaceae bacterium | reverse complement strand
CGCGTCGCGCTCGAGGAGGCGCTGCGGCGCGCCGAGCTGCAGGTCGAGGAGTTCGAACGGCTGCTCCACGCACGCCGGACGCAGTCGCCGGCGGCCCTCGCGAGCGTCCCGGTCATCACGCGCAGCGCGGGGGGCGTGGCCGACACGCTGACGCTGGCGATCGGCGGCGTCGCCGGCGTCACGGTGCAGATGCCGGCGACCACCGGCGCCGGGCTCGTGGGGCTGGTCACCGACGTGACGGGGCGCACGGCGGTGGTGCGGACGCTGCTCGACCCGCGCTCGCGCGTCGGCGTCACCGTCCGGGGCAAGGGGGGGCAGGGGGTCGCGGTGGGTGACGTCGACGGACGCGTGCGCGTCGACCGCTTCGTCACCGAGGAGCCGATCGCCGTCGGCGACGTCGTCGAGACGAGCGCCGTGGGTGGCCTCTTCCCCCGGGGCCTGCGGGTCGGGGTGGTCGTCGAGGTGTTGCCGCAGGACCCGAACGAGCTGCGCCGCAGCTTCCTCGTCATGCCCGCGGTCGACCTCGCCACCACGCTCGACGTGGTGCTCATCGCGCCGCCCTGAGCCACACCCGCGCGCTCGCAGGCGCGGCTGCGCTGACGCGGGCCACCCGCCTAGCCTGGCGGTCCGCCTAGACGGGCTTGACGACCAGGTTCACGAGCTTCCTGGGCACGACGATCTCGCGCATGATCGCCATCCCGTCCAGGTACTTCGCCACGTTCGGCACGGCCTTCGCCGCCGCGATGATCGCCGCCGCCTCGGCGTCGGCGGGCACCCGCACCTCGCCGCGCAGCTTGCCCGACACCTGCACCGCGATGACCAGCTCGTCGACCGCCAGCGCCTCGGGGTCGGCCTCGGGCCAGCGCTCCAGGTGGACCGAGCCCGTGCCGCCCAGCCGCGCCCACAGCTCCTCGGCCAGGTGCGGCGCGAACGGGGCGAGCAGCAGCGCGAAGGCGCGGCGTGCCTCGCCCCACGCGGCATCGTCCTGGGCCGCACCGGCGGCCTTGGCCTTGGAGAGCGCGTTCTGCAGCGTCATCAGCTCGGCGACGCCGGTGTTGAAGCGGAAGGCCTCGAGGTGGTCGGTCACCTTCGCGATCGCCTGGTGCACCGCCCGGCGCAGGTCGCGCAGCACGTCGGCGCTCGGGGCCTCGCCGGGCTCGGTCGGTTCGAGGAGCGCCGTCCAGGCGCGCTGGAGGAAGCGCGTCACGCCCTCGATCCCCTGGTAGTTCCAGGGGCCGCCCTGATCCCACGGGCCGATGAACATGAGGTACACGCGAACCGCGTCGGCGCCGTAGCTCGCCACCAGGTCGTCCGGGTTCACGACGTTGCCGCGCGACTTGCTCATCTTCTCGCCGTCGGCGCCCAGGATCATGCCCTGGTTGAACTGCTTGAGGAACGGCTCGCCGTGGTCCACGAGGCCCAGGTCGCGCAGCACCTTGGTGAAGAAGCGCGCGTACAGCAGGTGCAGGATCGCGTGTTCCACGCCCCCGGTGTAGAGGTCGACCGGCGCCCACGCCTTGACCAGGTCGGCGTCGAGCGGGGCGTCGGACTTGTCCGGCGACAGGTAGCGGAACCAGTACCAGGACGAGTCCATGAAGGTGTCCATGGTGTCGGTCTCGCGCCGCGCCGCGCCGCCGCACGAGGGGCAGGTGGCCTTCAGGAAGGCCTCGTGGGTGGTGAGCGGCGACTGACCGGTCGGCAGGAAGTCGACGTCGGTCGGGAGGCGCACCGGCAGGTTCGCTTCGTCCTCGGGCACGATGCCGCAGGCGTCGCAGTAGACGACCGGGATCGGCGTGCCCCAGTAGCGCTGGCGGCTGATCAGCCAGTCGCGCAGCCGGTACGTGACCTTGCCGCGCCCCAGGCCCTGCTCGTCGAGCCAGGCGATGATGCGCCCGATGCCCTCCTTGCCGCCGTCCTTGCCCACGTGCAGGCCGTCGAAGGGATCGGAGCGCACGAGCACGCCGTCGCCGGCGTACGCCTCGCTCATCGTCGCGCCGTCGAGCGCCTCGGCGCCCTCCGGCTGGACCACGACGCGCACTTCGAGCCCGAAGGTGCGCGCGAACTCGAAGTCGCGCTGGTCGTGCGCCGGCACCGCCATGACCGCGCCGGTGCCGTAGCTGGTGAGCACGTAGTCGGCGATCCACACCGGCACCTGCTCCTGCGTGACCGGGTTGGTCGCGAACGCGCCGGTGAAGACGCCGGTCTTGGTCTTGCCCTCGGCCTGGCGGTCGATGTCGCTCAGGCGCGCGGCGGCGGCCTGGTAGGCCTCGACGTCGGCGCGCTGCGCGTCGGTGGTGAGCGCCGGCACCAGCGGGTGCTCGGGCGCGAGCACCATGAAGGTCGCCCCCCACAGCGTGTCCGGACGGGTGGTGAAGACCTCGATGGGGCCCGCCTCGGTGGCGAAGGCCACCTCGGCGCCCTCGCTGCGCCCGATCCAGTTGGTCTGCATCGTCTTGACCTTGTCGGGCCAGTCGAGGTTCGCGAAGTCGAGCAGCTCGTCGGCGTAGTCGGTGATCTTGAAGTGCCACTGCGGCATCAGGCGCTTCTCGACGAGCGCCCCGGAGCGGTCGCCGCGCCCGTCGATCACCTGTTCGTTCGCGAGCACGGTCTGGTCGACCGGGTCCCAGTTGACGGTGCTCTCCTTGCGGTAGGCGAGCCCCCGCTTCATCATCTGGATGAAGACCCACTGGTTCCAGCGGTAGTACTCGGGGTCGCAGGTGACGACCTTCTTCGACCAGTCGAACATCGCCCCCATCTGGTCGAACTGCTCCTCCATGCGCGCGATGCGCTCGTACGTGAGCGTCGCCGGGTGCACCTTCTCGCCCTGGCGGGCGGCGCGCACGGCCGCGTTCTCGGCCGGGAGGCCGAAGGCGTCGAAGCCCATGGGGAAGAGCACGTTGTACCCGCGCATGCGGCGGTAGCGGGCGGCCGCGTCGGCGGGCGCCTCGGCGTACCAGTGGCCGACGTGGAGGTCGCCCGACGGGTACGGGTACATGGTCAGGAAGTAGAACTTGGGGCGCGAGGTATCGGTGAGGTCGACCTCGTACAGGCGCTGGTCGCGCCAGGCCTGGCGCCACTTCGGCTCGACGGCGGCGGGGTCGTAGCGCTCGAAGCGCTCGTCGGGGCGCGCGTCGGGTCGCTCGGCGGCGGGGGGCGCGGTCGGGGTCGGTTCCATCGTCCGAGCAGTGTAACGCCGCGCAAACGGTCCGCGGCTTAGCGTGCCGGCATGACGCTCCCGTGGTCCACCCAAGGACGGCGCGCCGTCCTCGCCTCCGTCCTCGTCCTGACCCTCGCCGCGTGCGGCGCCGTCGACCCCCCGCGCGACGACGTGGCGTGGCTGGTGCCCGGGGGCTTCGCCACGTTCCCCGACGGGGTGGTCGTCGTCGCGCCCGCGGGGGCCCTCGAGGCGCCCATCGATGCGTACGCGACCCCCGTCGGGGCGGCGGAAGGGGCGTTCCCGCGCGGGGTGGCGCCGGAAGGTGAGGCCGTGCGCTTCGGCGCCCTCGCCGACGTGCGTGCGGGCACCGTACCGCTGGCGATCGGGCTGCCGGTCCCGGCGGGGGTGGAGCCGGAGCGCGCGGCGATCGCGGTGCAGACCCTGCCCGGCGACGCCACCGGCCGCTACCTCACCGCGCCGGTCTGGGAGGTGCTCGACAGCGTGCTCGACGCCGAGGGGGCCGTGCTGCTGGCCTCGGTGGGCGGCCTCGCGCAGGACGGGCGGCTCGCGGTCGTGGTGGTGGGCGAGGGGATCGACACGCCGCGCCTGGCGGCGCGGACGGCGGCCGCGGCGCGCGTGGCGCCCACCTAAGGGTGGGCTTCGCGGCGAGCTGCACGGGGTTCGACGGTCCGGGCGCCCCCGCGACCAACCCCTCGAGCATCCCGTGCGCGCAGACCGACGAGGCGAACCTCGAAACGGTCTTGGCGGACGTGCACGCCGACTTCACCGGCGTCGGCTTCCGGGCGCCGGCGCTCGCCCGCTCGGTCTCGATCCTGGACAGCGCGGCGTCGCTCCTGGACGCCGTGGTGGAGCTCGTGTACGGGCCGTACGAGGCGCAGCTCCGCCCCTTCCGACCGGTCGCCGAGGACGCCGATACGTGGGGGTGCGGGGTCCGGCCCTCCGGGCCGCGCAACCTGGGCGGCTACTCGCCCTGGTCCGGGACCCTGTTCGTCTGCATCGACGACGACGG
>JARGGE010000285.1 GCA_029210865.1 Trueperaceae bacterium | reverse complement strand
GTGGCCGGCGTGGGCGTCAGGGTATCCAGGGCAGAGGTCATCGGCGGCGGCAGGTAATATTGCTCGATGCCGGCGACCTTGACGACGTTGCTGCCGTGCAGAGTGCTATCAGCTCGTGGCACGCCTGGCGCCGGTGCTGGCCCACGCCTGGCTCGACGCCCACGACCTGCTCGTGGTCACCCGCGGCGACCGGGTCGACGAGGACGCCAAGCGCGGGCTGGGGCGCACCGTCGACCGCCGGCGCCACCGCATCGACGGCGCCGGCTTCGCCCCCACGGAGCCGGTCGACCTGCTGCGCGTCCCCGCCGACGGCGGCGCCGCGACCGTCCTCGCCACGCTCGACCACGCGCCCACGGGGTGGGCGATCGCTCCGCAGGGCGCCCGCGTCGCCTGGCTGGCGCCAGCCGACGATGCCGAGCACGACGAGGGGCTGGTGCGCCTGTGGGCGGCCGACGTCGGGGCGACCCACCTCGGTCCGATCGAGGACCTGACGGGCCTCGCGCTGCGCGCGCAGGCGCCCGCCTGGGCGCCGAGCGGCGACCGGGTCGCCTTCCTCGCGCCGAACGACGGGCGCGGGCTCGGGCGGCCGACCTCCGCGTGGTGTACGCGACCGGGCGGCGGCGCACCGGATCGGGTGAGCGACGGCGACCTCGAGGCGGCCCCGTCGGCGGGCGGCGACGCGCGCTACGGCGCCTACCCTGCAGGCCCCGCCTGGGCGCGCGACGGCGCAGCGCTGGTGCTGCTCGCGAACCGCGCCGGTCGCTCCGGCCTGGCGCGCCAGCCGCTCGCGCCGGGCGCCGCGCTCGAAACCTGGACCGAAGGCGACCGCGTCGCCACCGCGTTCGACGGCGACGCCCGCTGGGCCCTCGCGGTGATCGAGACCCCGACCGCGCCGGGCGAGCTGGTGCTGGTGGCGCCGAGCGGCGCCGAGGCGCGCGTCTCCGCCCTCAACGACGCCTGGGCGGCGCGCCACCGTCCCCGCTCGATCGAGGAGCGCACGGTCGCTCGACCGGACAGCGGCGAGGTCGCGTACGGATGGATGGCGCCGCGGCACCCGCGGCGCGACCGGGCGATCGTCGTCGAGGTGCACGGGGGCCCGCACACCAACGACGGCTGGGGCTTCCGCTTCGAGTTCCAGCGACTCGCGGCCGCCGGGTACGCGGTGCTGTGGCTCAACCCGCGCGGCAGCTCGTCGTACGGCGAGGCGCACGCGACCGCGATGCTGCGCGGTTACGGCGGCATCGACGCCGACGACGTCCTGGCGGTGGTGGACGACGCGCTGGCCCGACACGCGCGGCCGCACGCGCCGGTGCACCTCACCGGCGGCTCCTACGGCGGCTTCATGACCAACCGGCTCGTCGGCCACACCGACCGCTTCCGCTCCGCGGTGACGCAGCACAGCATCTGCAACTGGGTCTCGTTCTACGGCACGAGCGACATCGGGCCGTTCTTCGGCGAGGACGAGGTGGGCGACGCCCCCTGGCGCGACCTCGACGCGCTCTGGCGCCAGAGCCCGCTCGCGTACGTCGAGCGCGTGGTCACGCCCACGCTGGTGCTGCACTCCGAGACCGACCACCGCTGTCCGATCGAGCAGGCCGAGCAGTGGTTCGGCGCGCTCAAGCGGCTCGGCAAGGCCGAGACGCGGCTGGTCCGCTTCCCGGACGAGTCGCACGACCTCTCGCGCAGCGGCCGGCCCGACCGGCGGATGCAGCGCCTGGACCTCATCGTGGACTGGTTCCGAACCCACCCCTGACGCCGCGCGCACGGACGCGGGGCCGCAGTGTGGTACGCTGGCGCGTTGGGTCGCTCGACCGGCATCGACGCATCGATTGGATCCGGTCTGGTCCCACGCATCTCACGCGGCGCCCCGCGCGCCAACCCGAAGGCAGGTCTCTGATGCTCTCCCCCGAGAAGAAGCAAGCGATCGTCGAGAAGTACGGCCGCGACGGCCAGGACACGGGCTCCACGCACGTCCAGGTCGCGCTGCTCACCGCGCGCATCTCCGAGCTCTCCGACCACCTGCAGGTGAACAAGAAGGACCACCACGGTCGCCGCGGGCTGCTCACGATGGTCGGCAAGCGCAAGCGGCTGCTGACCTACTTGGAGCGCACCGACTACGAAGCGTACAAAGCGCTGATCGCCGACCTCGGCCTGCGGCGCTGAACGTGCCGCCCCGGTCCGCGACCCCTTCGCCGACCGGCCGTCCGCATCGATCGTGGTTCGGGCCCGGAGTCGTCGCGTCCGCGACGGCCTCCGGCCCGGCCTCGTTGCATCCCCACCGCGCCGTCCACGGCGCCCCCGAGGAGAAGGCGTGAACATCCCCACCGGCCACCGTTACACCACCCAACTGGGCGGACGCGAGCTGATCATCGAGACCGGCAAGTACGCCAAGCAGGTCTCCGGCAGCGTCACCGTGCGCATGGGCGACACCCTGGTGCTCGTCACCGCCCACATGTCGGACGACAAGAGCCCGATGAGCTTCCTGCCGCTCACCGTCGAGTACGAGGAGCGCCACTACGCCGTCGGCAAGATCCCCGGCTCGTTCCTGCGCCGCGAGGGCCGCCCGGCCAACCAGGCGACGCTCAACGCGCGCATCATCGACCGCCAGATCCGGCCGCTGTTCCCCAAGGGGCTGCGCCACGAGATCCAGGTGATCGTCACGGTGCTCTCGGCCGACCAGCAGGTCGACGCCGCCCCGCTCGCCGCGATCGGCGCCTCGGCCGCGCTCTCGCTCTCCGACGTCCCCTGGAACGGCCCGGTCGCCTGCACCCGCGTCGGCCACATGAACGGCGCGCCGGTCATCGCCCCGACGTTCCAGCAGCTGATGGACCCCGAGAACCGCCTCGAGCTGACCGTCGCCGCCTCCAAGGACGCGGTCCTGATGGTCGAGGCCGCCGCCGACGAGCTCGCCGAGGAGGCGATGGTCGAAGCGATCGCCGCCGCCCAGGAGGCGCTCGCTCCCGTGGTCGAGCTCATCGAGAGGATGCGCGTGGAGCACGGCCAACCCAAGCGCGATTTCGAGTCGGTCATCGACGTGTTGGACGCCGACGTGGCCGACCTGGCCGCCGCCGCGCGCGCGGCCGACCTCACCGGTACGCTGCGCACCCCCGGCAAGCACGAGCGCTCGGTGGCCACCAAGGCGCTGCGCGACCGACTGATCGCCGAGCGGGTGCCCGACGCCAGCGCCGACGGCGTCAAGGAGCGCATCCAGCAGCTCAAGGCCGCCTTCGGCAAGGTCGAGGCCGCCGAGATGCGCCGGATGGTCGTCGAGGACGGCGTCCGCTCCGACGGCCGCGACGTGCGCACGGTGCGTCCCATCTGGATCGAGACCGGCGTGCTGCCGATGGCGCATGGCTCGGCCGTGTTCACCCGCGGCGAGACGCAGGTCCTGGCCGTCGCCACCCTCGGCACCGGGCGCGACAACCGCCTGGTCGACGACCTCGGCCTCGAGAAGTCCGAGGAGTTCATGCTCCACTACAACTTCCCGCCGTTCTCCACCGGCGAGGCCAAGCGCCTGCGAGGCGTCGGCCGCCGCGAGCTGGGCCACGGCAACCTCGCGAAGCGCGCGCTGGTGCGTCAGGTGCCGACCAAGGAGACCTTCCCTTACGTCATCCGCATCGTCGGCGAGACGCTCGAGTCGAACGGCTCGTCCTCGATGGCGACCGTGTGCGCCGGCTCGCTAGCGCTGATGGACGCGGGCGTGCCGCTGCGCAAGCCGGTGGCCGGCATCGCGATGGGCCTGGTCATGGAGGGCGAGCGCTACGCGGTCCTCACCGACATCCTCGGCAGCGAGGACGCGCTCGGCGACATGGACTTCAAGGTCTGCGGGACGCGCGACGGCGTCACCGCGCTCCAGATTGACATCAAGATCGGCGGGATCACGCCGCAGATCATGCGCGAGGCGCTGGCGCAGGCCCGCGAGGGTCGCGTCCACATCCTCGACACGATGGCGCAGGTGCTCGACGCGCCCCGCGAGCAGGTCTCCATGCGCGCGCCGCGCATCCTCACCGTCAAGATCCCGAGCGAGAAGATCGGCTCGGTCATCGGACCGGGCGGCAAGCAGATCCGCGAACTCGAGGCGATGGGCGCCAAGGTGGAGATCGAAGAGGATGGCACCGTCCGCATCTACTCCGACGACGCCGAAGCCGCCGAGACCGTGCGCGAGCGCATCAAGGCGATGACCGCCTCCGCCGAGGT
>JARGGE010000284.1 GCA_029210865.1 Trueperaceae bacterium | reverse complement strand
ATCCCCTTGGGGTCGGCCGGGAAGACCGGCAGGTCGCGGTCCCAGCCTTCGGGCAGCTCGCGCCGCTGGAGCCGCTCGAAGTCGGCCGCCAGCTCGGGGTACGCCGTCCGGTAGCGCGCGAAGGTGTCGTGCCAGGCCGCTCGGAGCTGCGCGCCACGCCGGCCGATGCCCTCGGCCAAGTGACCACGGACCTCGTCCGGGACGAGGAACTGGGCGTCCTCGGGCCAGCCGTAGGCGCGCTTGGCGAGGCGTACCTCCTCCGCGCCGAGCGGCTCGCCGTGGGCGCTGGCGGTGTCTTGCTTGTGCGGCGCGCCGAAGCCGATGTGGCTGTCGACGACGACGAGCGTCGGTCGCCCCTCCGTGCGCCGGAAGGCGGCCAGCGCCTCCGCCATCGCCGCCGCGTCGTTGGCGTCGGCCACGTGCAGCACCTGCCACCCGTAGGCACGGAAGCGGGCGGCGACGTCCTCGCCGAACGCGAGGTCGGTGCTGCCCTCGATGGTGATGCGGTTGCGGTCGTAGATCCAGCAGAGCCGGTCGAGGCCGAGGTGCGCGGCCAGCGACGCCGCTTCGCTCGCCACCCCCTCCATCATGTCGCCGTCGCCAGCGAGCGCGTAGACGTCGTGGTCGACGACCGTGTAGCCGGGGCGGTTGTAGGTCGCGGCCAACCAGCGCGCGGCGATGGCCATGCCCACCGAGTTGGCGACGCCCTGCCCGAGCGGGCCTGAGGTGGTCTCGACCCCAGCGGTGTGGCGGTACTCCGGGTGTCCGGGCGTGCGGCTGTCGAGCTGACGGAAGCGCTTCAGGTCGTCGAGCGCGATCGCCGGGGCGTCCAGCGGGCGCTCGTCCGCGTCGACGGCGCGGGTGCCCGTCACGTGCAACAAGGCGTACAGGAGCGTCGAGGCATGGCCGGCCGAGAGCACGAAGCGGTCGCGGTCGGGCCAGGCCGGATCGGCCGGGTCGTAGCGCAGCACGTGCTGCCACAAGGCGTAGGCGACGGGCGCCATGCCCATCGGGGTGCCCGGATGACCCGAAGCCGCCTGTTGGACGGCGTCGATGCACAGCGTGCGCAGGGCGGTGATCGCGAGGCGATCGAGGTCGGGTGGGGGGTTCACGGGCGGGCCTCCGGTTCGGTCCAGCCGCCGGGGACGAGGGCGTCGGCCGTAGCCGGCCCCCACGTGCCGGGCGCGTAGGGCGCGGGGCGGGCATCGACGTTCAGCGCGGGCTCGACGATCCGCCACGCCTCCTCGACGTAGTCCTGGCGGGCGAAGCGGAAGGTCTCGCCGCGCATGGCGTCGCTCAGCAGCTCCGCGTAGGGGTCGCGCTCGGCGCCCTCGTGGTCGTGGTCGGCGATCAACTCGAGCGCGTGCCCTTCGGGCTGGCCCGGCTCACGGACGGTGGCGCCGACGCCGATCTGGACCTTGGGCCCGAGCAGGAAGCGGACGTGGTTGGCGTCGCGCGGGACGCCCGCGACCGCGGGGGGACGGCGCAGCTTCACGAGCACCTCGGTGCGCGCGACGGGGAGGTGCTTGCCGGTGCGCAGGAAGAACGGCACCCCCTGCCAGCGCCACGAATCGATGGCGAGCTCGAGCGCGGCGTAGGTCTCGGTCCGCGAGCCCGGCGCCACCCCGGGCTCGTCGAGGTAGCCCAGGAACTGGCCGCGGTGCAGGCGCGCCGGGTCCACCGGCGCGATCGCCTTGAGCACCTTGACCTTCTCGTCGCGCAGGGCCTCGTTCCCGTCCCGGCTGGCGGGCGGCTCCATGGCGACGTTCGAGAGCACCTGCAGCAGATGGTTCTGGACGACGTCGCGGACGGCACCGGTCGCGTCGTAGAACGCGCCGCGGCCCTCCACGCCGAACGGCTCCGCCATCGTGATCTGCACGTTCTCGACGTAGTGGCGGTTCCAGATCGGCTCCATGAAGGTGTTCGCGAAGCGGAAGAACACCAGGTTCTGGACCGCCTCCTTGCCCAGGTAATGGTCGATCCGGAAGATCGCGCGCTCGTCGATGCAGCCGTGCAGGACGCCGTTCAGCGCGCGTGCCGACGCGAGGTCGGTCCCGAAGGGCTTCTCGAGCACCAGCCGCGCCTCGCGGTCGCAGCCGCTGCCGTTGAGGTGCCCGATGACGACCTCGAAGAGCGCTTGGGGGATCGCGAGGTAGTGCACCGGGTGCGGGGCGTCGCCGAGCTCCCGGCGCAGCGCGGCGAACGTCGCGGGGTCGTGGTAGTCGCCCTCGACGCTGCGCAGCAGCCCCATCAGGCGCTCGAAGGCCACGGGGTCGACCCCGCCGCCGTGGCGCTCGAGGCTGTCGCGGACGCGGGCGCGCAGCGCCTCGAGCGATCCACCGCGGGCGACGCCGATCACGGGCACGTCGAGCGTGCCCTGCTGGACCATGCGCTGCAGCGCGGGGAAGACCTTCTTGAAGGCCAGGTCGCCGGTCGCGCCGTAGAAGACCAGGGCGCCGGAGCGGGGGACGCTCACTTCTTCTCCTGGTGGCCACCGAAGCCGGAGCGCATGGCCGAGAGCACCTTGTTCGCGTAGGTGGCCTCGCCGCGCGAGGCGAAGCGGGCGTAGAGCGCGGCCGTGAGCACCGGTGCCGGGACCGACTCGTCGACGGCAGCCTGGATGGTCCAGCGACCCTCGCCGGAGTCGGAGACGCGCCCCGCGAAGCGGTCGAGGTCGCTGCCGTCCGCCAACGCCTCGGCGGTGAGGTCGAGCAGCCAGGAACCCACCACGCTGCCGCGGCGCCAGACCTCGGCGATCTCGCCCACGTCGAGGTCGAACGCGTAGCGCTCGGGGTCGCGCAGCGGCGCCGTCTCGGCGTCGTGGACGGCCGCCCGCAGACCGACGTCGGCCTGTTGCAGGATGTTGAGCCCTTCCGCGTAGGCGGCCATGAGCCCGTACTCGATGCCGTTGTGGACCATCTTCACGAAGTGGCCGGCGCCGGCGGGACCACAGTGGAGGTAACCGTCCTCCGCCGTCCCGGCGCGCTCGCCGCGACCCGGAGTGGGCGGAGCGGCGGCACGACCAGGCGCCAGGGCGGCGAAGACGGGATCGAGCCGCGCGACCGGTTCCGGGTCGCCGCCGATCATCAGGCAGTAGCCGCGCTCGAGGCCGTGGACGCCGCCGCTCGTGCCGACGTCGACGTAGTGGAGCTGGCGCTCGCGCAGCTCACGGGCGCGGCGCAGGTCGTCGACGTAGTACGAGTTGCCGCCGTCGACGATCGTGTCGCCCGGCGCCAAGAGCGGGGCAAGCTCGGCGACGACCGCATCCACGACGCCGGCGGGCACCATCAGCCAGACGACCCGCGGCGTGGCGAGCTGCGCGACCAGGTCCTCGAACGACGCCGCGCCGACGACCGCGCCGCCCACCAGCGCTTGGACGGCTGCCGGGTCGCGGTCGTGCACGACCGCCCCGATGCCGTGGCCGGCCAAACGCCGAACCATGTTGGCCCCCATGCGGCCCAATCCGATCATCCCGATGTGCATGCGTGCTCCTTTGGGTGCAGGCGCGCCGTCGCTCGGCCTCATCGGCCGTGCCGCGTACGCGCGCAGTGAGCGGCGCCCAAGAGCGGCGCCAGGTCGGAGGTGATGACGCGCACGGGGATCGTGCCGAGCAGTGGGCTCAGCCGCCCCTTCGCGCGGAAGCGTTCCAGGAAGGCGTCGCGCGCGCGTTCGCGCCAGGCCTCGGACGTCTCGGGCGGCCCCAGGAGCAGCTTGCGCGCGACCCCACCACCCAGCCAGACGCCGCCCGTCGCCAGCGTGCGCAGCGCCCAGTTGCCCGCCTCGCCACCGTACGCCGCGAGGAAGCGGAGCACCGCGCGTTCGGCGAGGGTGCTGCGCCCCTCGAGCGCGGCGCGCGCGACCTCGGCGCTGGGATCGGCGGGTGCGCTCGCGCCGTGCCCGGCGAGGTGGACGTCGAGCTCGTTGGCCCGGTCGCCGCCGTCGCGCGCCAGCAGGTGGAGGTACCCCTGGTACAGCCCGGGACCCGACACGACGCGCTCGACGCTCACGTGCCCGTGCTGCAGGGCCAGCGCGCGCTGCAGGGCGATCTCGTCCGGGTCGGTCGGCGAGAAGTCGGCGTGGCCCCCCTCGCTCGCCAGCGCGACCGTGGCGTCGCCGTCGCGCACGAGCGCCGCGTACCCCAAGCCGGTGCCGGCCGCGATGACCGCCAGCGTGCCGGCCGCCTGCGCCCGGGCGGCGTCGGCACCGGTCGCGTCGCCCG
>JARGGE010000283.1 GCA_029210865.1 Trueperaceae bacterium | reverse complement strand
GCTGGACAAGTTGTTCATGCCCTTTTACCAGGTGGAGGAATCGCTCAGCCGCTCCCACGGCGGCATGGGCCTGGGGCTGGCCATCGCCAAGGGGATGGTCGAACTGCACGGCGGCCGCATCTGGGTCGAATCGAAGGTCGGGCGCGGGAGCACCTTCTACTTCACGATCCCGGTCGACGTCGCGGCCCCCATGGCGACCGAGGAGATCGCGGTCGCGACCGCGTGACCCGGGCGGGCTTCGCGCTCGAGCGCGCCTTCTGGGCGCGTGGGTTGGAGGCCGTCGCAGGGGTCGACGAGGCGGGTCGGGGTGCCTGGGCAGGGCCCGTGGTGGCGGCCGTCGTCGTGCTGCGCGAGGCCGACGAGCTCCCGTACCGCGACTCGAAGGCGCTGAGCCCGGCGGCCCGCGAACGCCTCGCGGCGCACGTGCGCGCCACCGCGCGCGCCTGGGCGGTGGGGGAGGCCGACGCCGGCGAGGTCGACGCGCTCGGCCCGCTGCGCGCCACGCACGTGGCCGCCCACCGCGCCATCGCGGCGTTGGGCCTCGTCCCCGACGCGTACGTCACCGACTACCTGAAGCTCGAGTTCGCCAGCGGGGCGGTGCCGCTCGTCGCGCCGCCGCGGGCCGACGCCACGTCGTGGACGGTCGCCGCTGCGTCGATCCTCGCGAAGACCCACCGCGACGCACGGATGCGCGCCGCCGCCGCCGCGTTCCCGGGGTACGGTTTCGATCGGCACAAGGGCTACGGCGCGCCGGCCCACCGGGCCGCGCTGGCCGCTCGGGGTCCCTGCCTGCTGCACCGGCGCAGCTACCGGCCGGTGGCCGCCTGCGCCGCGTCCCTCCTGGGAGGAACCACATGATCGACGCCCTGGGCGTCACGTTCGACAACGGGCCCAAGCTCCACTACGTCGAGGCGCCACCCACCCCGCCGCCCGTGGGCGCGCGGTGCGTGGTGACCACCCGCCGCGGCGTCGAGCTCGCGCGCGTCCGGACCGAGGTCCGCTCCGAGGACCGGACGGTCGGCCACGTGCTGCGCGAGGCCGACCGCACCGACCTCGAGGCGTACGAGCGCCTGCGCACGAAGGCGGAGGACCTCAAGTGGTTGGTGCGCGCGCGGGTCCGCGAGAGCGGCTCCGACGCCAAGGTGGTGGCCCTGGAGTTCACCCTCGACGAGTCGGTGCTGGTCGTCAGCTACGGCACCGAGGGGCGGGCGCCGCTGCGGGCGATGGCGCAGGCGCTCATGGAGCACACCGAGGCGCGGCTCGAGTTCGTCAACGTCGGTCCGCGCGACCAGGCGCGCATGCTCGGGACGCTCGGGCGCTGCGGCACCGGGTCCTGCTCCTCGACGTGGCTCCAGAGCTTCAGCGCCGTGTCGATCCGCATGGCGCGCGACCAGCAGCTGCCGCTCAACCCCGAGAAGATCACCGGGCCCTGCGGGCGCCTGATGTGCTGCCTGCAGTACGAGCACGACCAGTACCGCGAGCTGCTCAAGGGCATGCCCAAGAAGGGCGGCCAGGCGTGCCACGACGGCAGCGGCACGTGCGGCAAGGTCGTCAAGGTGAGCCCGCTGGCTGGCACCGTCGAGCTGCGCACCGATGAGGGCGCCTACCTCGAGTTCCCCGCGGACGAGGTGCGCCGGGTCAAGGGCGGGGCGTAGTCCGCAGCCGCAGCACCCAGTCGCGCAGCGCCAGGTCGCGGTGCGCGTACGCCCCCCACGCCTCCTCCAACGCCGCCGTGGCGGCGTCGCCGCGCACGTAAGCGGCGGGACCGGCGGCGCGCCAGGCTTCGCGCAAGAGGCCGGGGACCTCGTCGTCGCCGGCCGTCCAGCGCTCGGCGAGCGCGTCCGCAGCCGCGAACGCCTTCGCCAGGTCGCCGCCTAGAGCCGCGACGAAGTCCGCGACCGCCGCGCGCTTGGCGTCGCTGGCCTCCAGGTCGGCCAGCGCGGCGCGCCAGGCGGCGGGGCGCCCCAGGCGCAGCGACGGGTGCGGCGCGAGTCGCTCCCGGACGGCGGGGGGCGCTTCGGCGGGCACCAGCCGGACGACCGCGCAGCGCGAGGCCACGGTGGGCAGCAGGGCGTCGGGGCCCGGGGCGACGAGCAGCACCGTGGCGTGCCGCGGCGGGGTCTCGAGGACGGTCAGGAAGGCGTTCGCCGCCTCCTCGGTCAGCGTCTCGGCGCGCACGATCACGCCGACCCGATGCCGGAAGGCGGGCGGTCGCGCGAGCCAGGGTCCCAGCGGGTCGTCGACGTCGCTGCGCTCGCGCGGCACCAGCTGGTCGATGCGCAGCAGCGGGCGGCGCGTCGGCTTGCCGTCGCGCGTGGTGGTGGCGGGACCGACCTCGCGGTAGTCGGGCGAGGCCACGTGGCCGTCGAGGTCGGGCTGCATCGCGCGGCAGGCGTCGCAGCGACCGCAGGGGTCGTCGAGGTTCGCGCGGCAGCCGCGCAGGGCGGCGTACCAGCGCGCGACGGCGCGGCGGCCGACCCCGTCGGGGCCGGCGAGCAGGAGCGTCCGTGGCGCGTCGTCGCCGCGAGCCGCGAGCGCCCGCAGGGCCGCGAGGGCCGCCTCCTGAGCTTCCGGCGCCAAGCTCACCGTCCGTGCTCCAAGCGCTCGGCCAGCACGGCCGGGTACCCCTCCTGGCGCACCCGCCGCTGGACCGCGGCGACGTCGTACGCGACCCGATGGACGGCGAAGCGGCGCTTGAGCGGTTCGAAGAGCGCGTAGGCGGCGTGCGGGTCGCCGTCGCGCGGTTGGCCGACGCTGCCGGGGTTGAGGAAGGCGCGCGCCCGCGGGGGCACCTGGTAGCTCGAGCGCCCGCCGTGGAACTCCACCGTGCGCCAGAGCGTCCGCTGATCGACCTCGATCATCGCGAAGCCCCGGGCGACGTGGGTGTGCCCGACGAGCCCGAGGGGCGTCGGGAGCGCTTCGAGGTTGGCCTTCGCCTCCGGCAGCCCGGAGAGGTACTCGAAGGGGCGGCGGAACGCGCCGTGCGAGGCCGACCACACGACGTCGTCGGCGCGCAGCGCGGCACCGCGCACGAAGGCCACGTCGCGCTCGCCGAGCGCGGCCAGGTGGCGCCGCACGACGTCGACCACCAGCGTGCCCTCCTTCGCGTGCAGCGCGTCGCCGCCGTCGGCGAGGCTCAGGAGCAGGGCGTCGTGGTTGCCCAGCAGGCGCACGCTCGGGGCCAGCGCGCGCAGCCGTTCGACCACCTCGACCGGGTAGGGGTAGTAGCCGAGCAGGTCGCCGAGGAAGAGCGCGGCGTCGTAGCCGCGGAGTCCGGCGTCGTGGAGCACGGCGTCGAGCGCGGGGGCGTTGCCGTGGACGTCGCCGAACACCAGGTAGCGCATCGGAGGTGCACGATACCATCGGCCCCGGTGCGTTCCGGCACGCCCCGGCGGGGACGAAGGCGGCTGCTAGACTGGCGACGATGAACCGACGAGGCCTGGCGGCGGTGGTGGTGGCGTGCTTCGGGTGGCTGCTCGCGCTGTGGTCGACCCCGGCCCATGCCGAGGGCTTCGCGGTGCCCAACCTCCCGGCGCGCGGGGACGTCGGCGAAGACGTCGCCGGGCGCTTCGTCGACGCGCTGCGGCGAGCGCTCGCCGAGCGCGGCCTGCGCGTGACGTCGGCGCCGCTGATCACCGCCGGGATCGCCGGCAGCCTTGAGCCGGACTTCGCCGTCCTGATCGCGCAGCTCGAGGGGACGCGGTACGCGCTGACCGGCGAGGTCGTCGGCCGCGACGCCGCCGAAGGGCCCTACGCCGTCGACGTCTTGGCCGTCGACGTCCTCGAAGGACGGGCGAGCGACCTGATCTCGCGGGCGTTCGACCTGGCGACGCTCGAGGCGGTGGCGGGCGAGTTGGCCCTCGCGCTCAGCGGTTTCGCCTCGTCGGAGCCGGCGCTGCCCCCCGGCGACGCGGGCCTGTTCGTGTCCACCGATCCGCGCGGCGCCGAGGTCCGCGTCGGCGGCATCGTCATCGGGCGCTCGGGCGCGATCGACCTGGTCGGGTTGGCGCCGGGCCGCTACGAGGTGGAGGTACGCCTCGACGGGTACTTGCCCGAGGTGCGTACTCTCGACCTGCGGGGTGGCGACACCAGCTTCCTGCACGTCGAGCTCACCGCCATCGTCGGGGGGAGCCTGCAGGTGGTCACGCGGCCGTCTGCCGATGTCTACGTCGACGGTGTGTGGGTCGGGTCGTCGCCGCTCACGATCGACGCGGCCCCCGGGGAGCGCCGGGTC
>JARGGE010000282.1 GCA_029210865.1 Trueperaceae bacterium | reverse complement strand
CGACGCCGCGCCCGCGTCGGCGGCCGACGCCGCGCCCGCGTCGGTGCGCAGAAGCACCTGCAGCGCCTCGCCGGGGCGGCCGTCGAGCAGCGCGAAGGCCTCGGCCGCCGCCTCGAAGGCGAAGGTGTGGGTGATCAGCGGCAGCAGGTCGAGGACGCCGCGCGCCTGCAGGTCGATCGCGGTCGCCGCCAGCCGGGGCTTGTCCCAGCGGTAGCTCTGCTCGGGGGCGACCCCCGAGATCTGGGAGCTGACGAGCTCGATCCGGTTGTGGTGGAACTCCTCGTCCAGGTGCAGGCCGCGCGCCTCGCCCTGCACGAAGCCCATGGCCACGACGCGCGCGGCGTACGCCACCGTCCGGATCGCCTCGTGCAGCGCGGGCGCGGCCCCCGAGACCTCGATCGCCACGTCGGCGCCGCGGCCGTCGGTGCGCTCGCGGATCGCCTCGGCGATACCGCCGGCCGCCGGGTCGAGCGCTTCCTCGACCGCCCCGAGCTCGAGCGCCAGCCGCCGGCGGGCCGCGATCGGTTCGACGCCGATCACGCGGGCGCCCGAGCGGGTGGCGAGCTGCGCCACGATCTGCCCGGGGACCCCCAGGCCGAAGACCACCACCGCGTCGCCGATGCGGATGCGCGCGTCGTGGACGCCGTTGAGCGCCACCGCGCCGATGTGCGAGAAGACGCCGGCGCGCGGGTCGAGGCCTTCGGGCAGCAGCCGCCCGGCCGCCCAGGCGGCGTCCGCGACGTGGTGCGTGCGGTGGCCCCAGGTGCCGTAGACGAGGTCGCCTACGGCGGGGGCGGCGACGGCGGCGCCGCGTTCGACCACGCGCCCGACCTCCTCGTAGCCCAGCGATCGCACCGGGTAGGTGAGCGAGGGGTCGCCGTCGTCGCGGAAGAGGCGCTGCGCCGCGTCCCAGCGCTTGTGCAGGTACGGGTTGGTGCCGCGGTAGCTGGCGAGCTCGGTGCCGGCGCTGATGCCGGAGTACAGCGTCGCGAGGCGGACCTCGTGGGCGGCGAGGGGTGGGTCGGGGTGGTCCTCGATCGCGAGCGTGCGGGGGGCGGTGAGGGCGACGACGCGGGCCATGGGGCCTCCGGGTAGGGAGAAGACGGTGGGGGAGGGCGGCTCAGCCGCGCAGCGCCTCGGGGATCAGGTCGCCGTGCGCCTCGATCAGCGCGTCGACCAACGCCTCGATCTCGTCGGGGACCAGCTCCATGGCGGTGCGCGGGTCGAGCAGCGCGGCGTGCACCAGGTGGTCGCGGCGCCCCTCCACCAGCGCGGCCACGACCAGCTGCTGCACGTTCACGTTCGTGCGCATGAGGGCCGCGAGCTGGGGCGGCAGCGCGCCCACGGCGGTCGGCTGGATCCCGTTGCGGTCGACGAGGCACGGCACCTCGACGCAGCAGCCCTCGGGCAGGTCGGGCAGCAGCCCGTGGTTGGGGACGTTGCCGTACACGACGCTGGGCGCACCCGTCACGAGCGAGCGCACGATGGTGGCGCCGTACTCGTGGCTGTGCTCGACGCGCCGCAGGCCGTCGAGCGAGGCGACCGTGTGGTCGATCGTGCCCGGCATCACGGGGATGGCGGCGGCGTCGAGCGCGGCGCGCAGGTCGGCGGGGTCGACGCTGCCCGGGGCGTCGAGCTCCTGTTCGACGAAGCCCGCGGCCACCTCGTAGACCCGGCAGCGCCCCGGGTACTCGTCGAGCGGCACGTTCAGGGCCTCGCGCACGTCCGGACGTGCGCGCTTGAGGTACCAGGGGACGTACTCGGCGAAGTGCTCGCTCGACTCGGTCACGAAGTGGCCGAGCCGGCGCAGCGCGTCGTAGCGGACGCGGTTCCAGTCGGGGACGCGGCCCTCGCGCGCCACCTCGTGGAGCCGCGGGTAGAGGTCGGCGCCGCGGTGCTCGAGCTTGAGGTAGAAGGCCATGTGGTTGATGCCGGCGGCGACGAAGTCGATCTCGTGCGCGGGCAGGGCCAGGTCGCGCGCGAGCTGCTCGACCGTCCCCTGCACGCTGTGGCACAGGCCGACGGTGCGCACGGGCGAGAGCTCGGTGAGGGCCCAGCAGACCATCGCCATGGGGTTGACGTAGTTGAGGTGGATCGCGTCGGGGCAGAGCCGCTCCATGTCCCGCACGATGTCGAGCATCACCGGCACGGTGCGCACCGCGCGGAAGATGCCGCCGATGCCGAGCGTGTCGCCGATCGTCTGCTCGAGCCCGAAGCGCTTGGGGACCTCGAAGTCGGTGACCGTGGCCGGTCGGTAGCCGCCCACCTGGATGGTGTCGAAGACGACGTCGGCGCCGTCGAGCGCGCGCTCGCGGTCGAGGGTGGCGACCACGGTCGCGGGGGACCCGAGGGTGGCGACGAGGCGCTGCACGACCCGTTCGGAGCGCGCCAGGCGCTCGGCGTCGATGTCGTGGAGGACCAGCGTGGCGTCGGCCAGCTCGGGGGTGAGCAGCAGGTCGCCGGCCAGGGCGCGGGTGAACACGGTCGAGCCGGCGCCGACGAAGGCGATGCGGGGCGGGGTCACGGGGTCGCTCCTTCGAGGAGGGGGGTAGCGTGCACGGTGGTGGGGGTGGTCGGCATGGGGTCGGGGGCGCCACCGCACGACGCCCGCACGACCAGTTCGGTCGGGAGCAGCGTGGCGATCTCGGCGATCGCCAACCCCTCGACCAGGTCGACGAGGCGGTTCGCGGCGCTCTCGGCCATGGCGAGCAGCGGCGAGCGGACAGTGGTGAGCGGCGGGGCGGCGTAGGCGGCGAGCGGCACGTCATCGAAGCCGACCACGGCCACGTCCTCGGGGATGCACAGGCCCGCGTCCCGCAGCGCGGCCATGGCGCCGAAGGCGACCGTGTCGTTGCTGCAGAACAGCGCCGTGAAAGGCGGCGGCGCGGTGCCGGTGCGGGCGAGCAGCGTCCGCATGGCCTCCGCGCCGCTGGCCGCGGAGTAGTCGGCGAAGGCCACGAGCGCGTCGTCGACCGGTGCGCCGGCCTCCTCGAGGGCGGCGCGGTAGCCGGCGAGGCGCTCGGTGACGGTGGTGAAGCGCGGCGAGCCGTAGCCGAGGTGGGCGATGCGGTGATGGCCGAGCGCGAGCAGGTGGGCGGTGGCGACGTGCGCCGCGGCGACGTTGTCGACGTCGAGGCTGTGGCCGTGGCCGCCGGGCGGTCGCCCGATCGTCACCACCGGGAAGCCCTCGTCGATCAGCTCGGGCAGCCGGCGGTCGTCGGCGCGCGGGTTGAGCACCAGCAGGCCGTCGATCTGCTTGGCGCGCACGAGCTCCTGGTAGGCGTGCGGCGCGCGCACGTCGTCGAGCGGTTCGACGAGCGTGCGGTAGCCGCGGTCCTTGGCGACCTGGGTCAGGCCGTACACCGCCTGCGGCAGGAAGGCGTCGGTGAGCAGGTGGCGCGCCTGGCAGACGACCAGGCCCAGCGTGCGCGCCTGGCCGCTGGCGAGCGTCTGCGCGGCGGCCGAGGGCACGTAGTCCAGCTCGGCGGCGGCGCGCAGCACCCGCGCGCGCGTCTCCTCGGGGATGCCGGCGTCGCGGTCGTTGAGCACGAAGGAGACCGTGGTGCGCGAGACCCCCGCGCGCTCGGCGACGGTGTGGCTCGTCACCTTGGGGCGGCGGGCGCGGCTCATCGCGTCAGCTTCGCACGCCCCGGGCGGGGGCGGGGGCGACCGCGTCGGGCAGGTCGACCCAGGCGACGTCGATGGCGCCGACCTCGACGACCTGACCGCCGATCGAGCGCAGGTCGACGGTCACGGGGGCGCTGGTGAAGTTCTGGAGCAGCGGGCGGCCGGCGTGGCGGCTCAGGCGCACGCCGTCGGGGAGCGGCAGCACCGGCAGGTCGGCCTCCAGCGCGAGCGTGCCGAGCAACCGGCCCCAGGTGGGCGCGTCGAGCCAGGCGCCCGAGGTGACGCAGCGCCCGGCGCCGTGGCGCTTCATCGTCAGCGACGCCACCCCGCCGTAGGCGGCCTCGGCGTACGTCGCCCACACCTCGGTGGCGACGTCGGGTTCGAGCAGGTCGGCCCAGGTGTGGTACCCGGCGGGTTCCAGGACCCCGAGCATCGGTTCGCGCGGCGAGAGCACGCCGGCGCTGCCGGGGCGCATCGTGTCGACCCGGTGGACGCGCGCGCCGGTGAGCGCCGCGAGCGGTCCGGGTGCGGGGGCGTGCACGCGCGCGTCGGGTCGGTACGCGCCGCTGCGCGGACCGACGACCAGGGTGCTGCCGGCGTCGAGCACCC
>JARGGE010000281.1 GCA_029210865.1 Trueperaceae bacterium | reverse complement strand
GTTGGAGGCTTCCACACCGCACACCAGGTTTTGCTCCAGTTTCAAGCGGCGCTGCAAACGGGACAACTCCCCCTGCCCCAACACCGCAGCCAAGAGGTCCATGGCAGGGGCGTCCGGGTGGGCGGCGGCTGCCCGCAGCGCCGCGGCGGCGCCGGTGCTGGCGCCGAACAGCCCGAGCGCCAGGCCGGCGGTGTCGGGCTCGGCTGCCAGCCAGGCGATCGCCTCGTCGAGGCGGTGCGCGAGCAGGTCGATGTCGAAGCGCAGGTGGCCGGTCACGGCGTCGATCCGCTCCTCCTCCTCGGTGAGCAGGTCGATGAGCAGCGTCGCGAGGCCGCCGTCGTTCAAGCCGCGCGCGACGAAGCGGTTGCGCGGGCTGTGGCGGCCGCTGCCGCTGCCGTGGGCGAAGAGCACCACCCCGGTCGCGCCCTCGGGGAGGCTCAGGTCGCCCTGAAGGGTGCCGCTGACGATGGGGACGGCGACGGTTCGGTGGGGGGCGGTCATGGTCGGACCTCGTTCCGGTGGCCTTGGGTCGGCCGCGTGCAGCGGCCCGCGCATCGGCGCGTCCGCGTGCCTCGTTCCCGTCCTTCGCACCCCCTTGAGAGGGCACCAGCGTAGCGCGCCCGTTCGCCGGCCACCACGTCGCGTGACGTGCCGGGTGCGGGCTCGCTTCGGCGCCCTCGGGACCAGAGGACCATGGTCGCCTCGTCCAACGAAGGCCAGTGCTAGCGTGAGGGATGCAGCCCGCGCGCATCGAGCGAAGAGGTCCTGCGGGTTCTCGCGGCCGGGTCCGACGACCCGATCGACGAGACGGTGCGCCTGGCGCCGCCCGAGCGAGTGGACGCGAGCCGAGTCGATCCGACATGACTGCCGTCGGGATGAGGATCGCCCCGGGCAGCGCGCTCGACCCGGCGACCGACGGGGTGGCGCGATGAGCGGCCTCGCCGTCGTCACCGACCGGGCCGCCGACCTGTCGCCGGCGCAGCGGCGCGACCTCGACGTCACCGTGGTGCCGCTCGTCGTGCGCTTCGGCGACGAGGTCGTGCTGGACGACGGCTCGCTGTCGGACGACGCCTTCTGGGCGCGGGTGGCCTCGAGCCCGACCTTCCCCCAGACCTCGCAGCCGTCGGCCGGGCTGTTCGAGGAGGCCTTCGCGCCGCTCGTCGCCGCCGGACGCCACGTGCTGTGCCCCGTGCTGTCGGGGCGGCTGAGCGGCACGGTCAACGCCGCCTTCGCGGCGGCGCAGCGCTTCCCGGGGCAGGTGACCGTGTTCGATACGCGCTCGCTGTCGCTGGGGCAGGCGTTCCAGGTGCTCGCGGCGGCGCGCGCGGCCCGCGAGGAGCGCCCGCTGGTGGACGTCGTCCGGACGCTCGAGGACGTGCGGGGGCGCACGCACCTGGTCATCGCGCTCGACACGGTGGAGTACCTGCGCCGCGGCGGTCGCGCGGGGCGTCTGATGCCGGTGCTGGACCGGGTGCTGAAGGCGCTGCGCATCCGTCCGCTGCTGCGGCTCGAGGACGGCGACCTCAAGGTGATGGGCGTCGCCCGCACCCGGACTCAGTCCCTCCGCCGCTTGGTCGAGGCGGTCGCCAAGGTGGGGCCGATCGAGGCGCTGGGCGTCGCCCACACGCGCCGTCCGGACGAGGCGGCGGAGCTCGCGGCCACGTTGGTCGCGGGCGCGGGCTTGCCCGAAGGCGCGACGCTCGTGACCGAGGCCGGTCCCGCGCTGTCGGTGCACGCGGGGCCGGGGGTGGTCGCGGTCGCCGTGGTGCGGCGCGCGGACGCCCCAGCCCGCGGACCCTGGCGCCGCGCTTAGCCTCCGTGTCGCGCGACACGCAGGTCGGGTCGCGGGCCCCGATACGCGGGCGGTGCGGTCGCCGGGTGCAGGCGCCCAGGCGTCCGGGACCCGCCCGCGGTGCGGTCCCGCATGCCCCGTCCCGTCGTGATCACCGGCTGCAGTTCCGGCATCGGCCTCGCCACCGCGAGCCTGCTCGCAGCCCAGGCGCCGGCGCTCCGGTCGGCACCGTTGCCGCTCCACACGCTCGAGAACGTGGGCGACGAGGACGTGCGCGTCGCGTCGGTGGAGCTCAAGGAGCCGGGCTGAGCCGTGGCGCGTCGGTCGCGCGGCGGCGCGGACCGCCGTGCGCACGGGTCGCCAGGAGGGCACGAGCGACCTCCGCGCGCAGGCGCACGCGCTCGACCTCGTCGAGGCGCTGGAGCAGGTAGGTCTGGAGCACCCCGTGCCGGAAGCGGTAGCGCGCGATCGGCTGGCCGTCGACGTCCCACGCCGTCGCCGCCGTCACGAGGTGGTGCCGCCGCCCCGCCTCCCGGCTGAGGAGGCCGCAGGCCTGGGCCATCGTCATCCCCGCGACGGCGGCGGCCACCTCGGCCGTGAAGGCCTCGCCTTCGACGCTGCCGACGGTCAGGAGCCGAGCGCAGGACGGCGACACATGGTCGATGCGGTGCGCGAGGACGGCCTCCACCCGCGCCGGTAGGGTGTCCCAGTCGAGGTTCGGCTGGGCGACCCAAGGGCCGTGCCCGTCGCGCCGCAACTCGCCGCGAAGCTGCATGCCGCGTAGGAGCTCGATCGTGAAGAGCGGGTTGCCGGACGTCCGGGCGTGCAGGTGGGTGCGGAAGCCGTCCGGCAGCGCGTTCGGTTCCGAATCGAGCAGGGCGTCGACGAAGGCGCGGCCGGTGGTCGACGTGAGGTCGATGCGTCCATCGCCCTGGCGGGCGAGCAGCTCCTCGACCACGAGGTGCAGGGCGCGCCCTTCCCGCGAGGCCGGCGTCGCCTCCTCGGCGCGGTACGCACCCACCAGCAGGGCGCGGCGTTCGGACAGCCCCTGCGCCAGGTGGAAGAGCAGGTCGATGGAGGCGGGGTCGATCCACTGCAGGTCGTCCAGCAGGAGGAGGAGCGGTCGGTGGCGGGCGAGCTCCGCCCAGACCGCCGTGTACTGCGCGAACAGCGCCGTCGGGAACCGGTGGTCGACCGGCGCATCGGGGCTGCGTCGCAGCTGCTCCAGGCGCCGCCGTTGGTCGGCGTCCACGCCCCCGTGGCGACGGGCGAAGGCGCTGAGCGAGCGCCCCGAGACGAAGCGGTCGACGAGGTCGGGTCCGTGGTCGAGCAGCGCGCTCAGGGTGTCCGGGAGGCGTTGCCAGAGGCGGCGCGCGCCGCTCGTGCCGATCGCGCGCGCGGGCGGCGGGGCCTCGGCCTCGCCCGTCAGCATCTGCGCCGCCTGCCGGAACGGCTCGAACGGGTCGCCGCGCCCCGTGAGCGCGCTGCACGATCCCCACGCGACGAGCAGCCGCGGATCGCGGGCGAGCGCGCGCCGGGCGTCCGGTGGAGGCGTTGGCGAGAGCCCGGGCCAGGCGAGGCCCCCGGCGTCGTCGGCCTCGCCCGGCGCCGCGCGGATCGCGGCGGCCAACTCCGTCGTCGCCGCCTCGGGCTCGGCGCCGATCTCGTCGCTGAGCCGCCGCCGACAGGCTTCGTACTGCACGAGCGCCGCGGAGCGCCGGCCCTGGCGCGCCAGCAGGCGCATGAGGTGGCGGTGGCCGGCCTCGTCCCAGGGTTCGAGCTCGAGCCAGCGGGCGGTGGCCGCCGCGGCGGCCTCGTCGTCGCCCAGCAGGGCCTGCGCGCATGCGAGCCGCCGCGCCGCACGGGTCGCCTCCCGGCGCCAGTGCTCGCGCGCGTCGGTCAGCCACGACTCGAAGGGCGGGCTGTCGAGCGCGAAGCCCTGCAGGAACTCCCCGCGCACGAGCGCCAGCGCGCGCGTCAGCCGCTCGACGGTGGCGGGCTCGGCCGCACCGTCCGCGGTGGCGTCGGCGGCGGGCAGCAGCGCCCGGAAGGCGTCGACGTCGCTCGATCGATCGGCGGCCGCGGACGCGGCGACGGTGGCGTCGGTGAGCGTGAGGAAGGGCGTCGTCGAGGCCGCGTCGCCGAGGACGTGGCGTAGGTTCGAGAGCGCGTTGCGCAGGTTCGCGCGCGCGGTCCGCTCCGAGGAGTCGGGCCACAGGAGGTCGGCCAGCGTCGTGCGGGGCCAGGGGCGGTCGGGCTGCACGGCGAGCACCGCGAGCAGCGCCCGCACCTTGTCGGAGCGGAAGCCATGGAGCGGCGTACCGTTCTGCTCGGCGACGAACGGACCGAAGAAGCGGAACGACCAGCGAGCCACGGACGGTTCCCATCGCCCGGTGGGGACCGACCGGGCCCGGACACCTCGGCAACCCCGGTGTCGCTCCTGGT
>JARGGE010000280.1 GCA_029210865.1 Trueperaceae bacterium | reverse complement strand
ACTCTTCACCGGTACCCGCCAGCCGCTCCAGGTTCGTCTGAAGCTCCGGAAACGCGGTCGGAACGACCTCGAACCCCACGGCCACGACCCCGGCGAGGAGGGCGAACGCGCCCACGCGGACCGCCGCGTTCGCACGCGCGAACGCGAATGGAACCGAGGCCAAGGCCACCAGCCCGACGATGAACCCGCCGCGCGATGCCGCAAGGACGATGAGCATCATGGCCACGATCGGATAAGCCGCATTGACCCAGCGTCGCCAACCTGCCGTCGGCACGGCAAGCAGCGCCATCGCCATCGGGATCGCCAGAGCGGCGACGATAGCGACCTCGTTCGCGTTGAAGCGCCCAAGATCGCGGAACGCGTTCCCTTGAACGAAGACCGCGACTACGGTCAGACCGAAGGTCACGTAGTTCCCGAGCACGAACGCCTGCATCAGCACCGCAAGCCGCACGTGGGTGCGGGCGTGCTCACCCATGAGCCAGATAAACGCGAAGAGTTGACCGTAGACGACGAACTGGCGAACGGTGGCTGACGGCTCGTAGCTCCAGAAGAACGTGGCAAGGTTCCAGACGACGAAGGCCAACGCTACTGCGTGGAACAGCATCGGCCGGCGCAGAACGACCTGGGGACCGCGGGCCAGCGCGGCGAGGCCCACGGCGATCACCGCGAAGCCGAGGAGTCGAGTGATCGAACCGATCGACGGGATCGTCACGATCTCCTCGAACGGGATGGTGAACACGAACGCCGCTAACAGCGCCCCTACGAGCCATCCGATCGCGGACCTCGGGGGCGACGGAGCGACCGCCGAGGTGGTCACGCCTTCCGACCGTTGGTGTTCGGCCACGACCGGCGCATCCACCTGCGCACCATCCGGTACGCGTGCAGAAGACGCCGATCCGCGAACGCGACGAGTGCGAGGTTGCGGAGGGCGCGTCGATCGAGAAGCCAACCTTGCCACAACAGGCTTCGTGCGAGCGCGATCTGCTCGGCACGCAACGCCTCCAACCCGTACCGGGTCAGGAAGACGTGGTGGGCGCCCCGATCGCCCTGATACGCGGCACGGTGCTTCGCGTAGAAGCGCCCGTAAGCGTCCACCACCCCGGTGTAGTTCTTGCCGATTGCGTCCCCATCGTGCTGGTGCTTGTCGAGCAGCGCGTCCTGGACGTACGCGAACCGGTACCGATGTCGCAAGCGCAAGAAGAGGTCGACGTCCTGGCGCGAGCGGAGGGTCTCGTCGAAACCTTCCACGGCGAGGAGTGCGTCTCGACGGCACAGCGCGACCGAGGTCGTGCCGATCGCGTTCCGCCGCAGCAGGTCGCGCACCGTGTCACCCCCTGGGACCGGGACGACGAGCCTGGACGTGCCGTCCTCTGCCACCCGGCGAAAGGCCCCATAGACGAGCGCCACTTCCGGCGGCGACTCGTCGAAGCACGCGACCTGCAGCTCCAGCTTGGTCGGGTACCACGCGTCGTCGTCGTCTAGGAAAGCGACGAACGGAGCGCGAGCGCGCCGGATCCCCGTGTTCCGAGCGGCCCCGCCGCCGCGGTTTCGGTCGTGAACGACATAGACCACGCGCGGATCGGCCGCCACGGCGGCGACCACGGCCGCGGTCTGCTCCTGGAGTTCGGTGCCGGT
This sequence comes from Trueperaceae bacterium, assembly GCA_029210865.1. Lineage (GTDB taxonomy): Bacteria > Deinococcota > Deinococci > Deinococcales > Trueperaceae > JAABTL01. Next base: position 2,603 of record JARGGE010000280.1, on the reverse strand, counting down.
GCCGTTGTCGTCGACGACGATGAGCTCCCACGCTTGGAACGTCTGGGCGAACACGGTCACGATCGCTCGCTCGAGCAGGTCTGGGCGCCCGTAGGTGGGCAGCACCACGCTCACGCGTGGCGTCCCGACGACCGGCGAACCGTTCACGACGCCCCTCGGGCGACGGCACGCCGTGGGGACGCGCCGTGCGCACGCTGGCGAAGCCCAAGCTCGAGCACCTCGAGATGGGCCGCAACGACTCGATCACGAGCGAAGCACCCGGCGCGGGCGATCCGGGCCGCCGGATCGCCGGGGTCGGTCAGCGCGGCGGCTAGCGCGTCACCGAGTGCCTCCACGTCTCCGACGGGCACGAGAGCGCCATAGAGACCGTCTTCCAGGATCTCGCGGGGCCCGCTCTGGCAATCGGTGGCCACGACGCAGGTGCCACACGCCATCGCTTGGACGAGGGCTCCGGGAAGCCCCTCGCGCTCGGACGCGAGGACGTATACGGCAGCGCGCGCCATGAAGGCGAACGGGTTGGCGGTGAAGCCGGGGAACTCCACCACGTCGGTGATGCCGAGCGTCCGTGCCAACGCCTCGAGCTCCGCGCGCTGCGGCCCTTCGCCCAGGACCAGCAGCCGCACGTCGCGCGCGCGCCGCAGGCGTGCGAAGGCCTTCAGGAGCACCTGCAGCCCCTTCACGGGCCGCAGGCTGCCGACCGCGAGGACCACGGGCGGCGCCCCCGGCGCGAACCACGGGTGGCCCGGGTCCTCCGCGGCCTTCGAGGGAAGGTCGGCGCTGACCACCGGGTTGTAGACGGTCGCGATCTTGGTGTCGGGCACGCCACGATGCACGCGCAGACCCGCCGCGACCCCTTCGGACACCGCGAGGACGCCGTCCGCGGCGGCGTAGGTCCATCCCATGCCATGCGCGATCGCGCGCGCCTTGAGCCCCTCCGACGCCGGACACGCCTGCGGCGTGCTCGCCTCGCGCACGAAGTGGAGCGTCGGCACGCGTGCCATGCGCCGTGCGACTTCCGCCGCGAACGAGGCGTGGTGCAAGGTGCTCACCATGGCGTCGGGGCGCGTGCGCCTGAGGTAGGCCACCAGCGGCAGGACGGCGGCCGCTGTACCTCCTCGCTTCAGGTCGACCAGGCGCACCGATGCAGGGACCTCACCTACGAACGGGCCGCGTGCGGTGGCCGCCACGAGGTCGACCTCGACGCCGTGCTCGGCGATGCCCCCCGCGAGCTGCACCATCATGCGCTCGGCGCCGCCACCCTCGAGATCGGCCACGAACAGGCAGAGGGTGCGCAGCGAGCGGGCCGGCCGCTCACCACGGTGCTGCGGGTACTCAGCGCTGGGCGACATGACTCACCACCGATCGGAACTTGCCGTTCGGTCCGCGAGGGATGGCGTCGGCACGGCGCACGGTCACCTCAACGTCGCCGAGCAGCCGCCGCATCCGCTCCACGACCAGGCGCTCGCTGGCCTCGTCGAAGCCCTCGGCGGGAACGACGACGACGTCGATCTTGTCGACGCGCTCCTGGATCACCTGCCGTTCGCGCGTCGGGATCCCGGCGAAGACGGTGGGATCCCACCAGAACAGCCGGCGCCCGTCGGGGGCGACGAGGTTGTCGATAGACCGCCCCTCGATCCGCTCCAAGACGGGGAGCCGGCGGCCGCACGCGCACGGTTCGCCGGTCGGGGCGCCCAGCACTGCGCGGTCGCCGACACGGTATCGGATGAGCGGCATGTCGGCGTTGAGGAGGCCTGTGCAAATCAACGCCCCCGGCGTGCCCGGCGGTACGGCGTGTCCCTCGTCGTCGACGGCTTCGACGACGCCGACGTCGGGCCACAGGTGCATCCCGCCATGCTCGCACTCATTCGCCGCCGCGACGGTCTCGACCATGCCATACGTGTCGCGCACGGGGCAACCGAACACCCGGGCGATCGCTTCCCGATGCTCGGGCCGAAGCGGCTCGGCGTTGCTCACGACGACCCGCAGCCGGGGTGCGACCAACCCCTGGTCCGCTGCCATCCACGCCATCGCGTACAGCGACGACGGGTAACCGATCATGTGGCTGACGCGATGACGGGCCATGGCGTCGAGGTACGCGGCAACGGTCTCGCGGCCGATGTGGAGCCCCGAGAGGTAGAGCTGATGCATCCCGGCGTTCCATACCCAGAACGGTGGCCGGCGCTGATCGGGCGGCACGACCGAGCGGCCCCCAACGATCGCCCAGCGCGAGGTCCGGTCGATTCCGTACCAGCGCCGCTTCCATGCCTCGAACAGGGCGTACCACGAGCGATCCATCGTGCGACTGCGCCACAACCGGATCGGCGTGCCGGTGGTGCCGCTCGTGACGACCTCGAGGAGCTTGCGTCGATCGACGTCATCGGCGACGAAGTCCTCCGGCGCCCGCCGGACCGCTTCCTTGTCCAGCTCGGGCCAGTTAGCGAGATCCTCCCATGGTGCGTCGTCGCCGGCCGCTCGCCGGCGCACCCATTCGTCGCGATAGTACGGGACCTGGGTGGCGGCCCGGTGGAGGAGGAACGCCAGCCGCTCCTCCTTCCACGCGCGCCACTCTTCGCCGGTCCACGATTCGCGTTCGTGCGCTTCGG
>JARGGE010000027.1 GCA_029210865.1 Trueperaceae bacterium | reverse complement strand
CCGCCCTGACCGCCGAGCGCGAGCGGCTGCGCCACTTCGAGGGCCTGCGCGGCGCGGCTGCGGGTGCGCTGGCGGCGCTCGAGGGAGACGTGGACGGCGGCGGGGGCGCCGGCGCGGCGCTCGCCGCGGCGGCCGCCTCGCTCGAGGCGATGCGCGGTGTGGATGCCGCGCTCGACGCCCTCGCCGACCGCGCGCTCGCCCTCGGACGCGCCGTCTCGTCCGCCCGGGCGCCGGGCGCCACGAGCGTCGCGGCGGCCGGTGCCCTGCCCCGATCGGGCGTCGTCATCCCCGTGGCCGTCCGCGGGACCGCTCTGGGCGTCCTCGAGGTCGTGAGCTCGGCGCCCGACGCGTTCGCCGACGAGCCGACCGCGGCGCTCCAGATGGCGGTCCGACTGCTCGGGCTCACCTGGCACGACCACGACCTGTGGTTGCGGGAAGAGGACACGCGCCGCGCCATCGCGGCGTCCGAGGCGCGCTTCAAGTCGTTGGTGGAGCACAGCAGCGACGTCGTCACGGTCGCGAGCGCGGACGGTGCGGTCCGCGAGCTGAGCGCCTCGGCGACGCGCATCCTGGGCGTCGACGTGCGGGGGCACGGCGGACACGTGACCGACCGCGTGCACCCCGACGACCTCGTGACCGTCCGGGCGAGCCTCGAGCGGGTCCTAGCGAAGGGCCGCGACCGGGCCGAGTGGCGCGTCCAGCACGCCGACGGCAGCTGGCGGTGGTTCGACGTCCTCAGCGTCGACCTGCGCGGCGACCCCAACGTCGGGGCGCTCGTGCTCACCGCCCGCGACGTCACCGAACGCAAGCGCGATCAGGACGCGATGCGCGCGGCGACCGCGCAGATCGAGACGCTCAACGAGCGCCTCGAGGAACGGCTCGAGCGCATCTCGGTCCTCCACCACATCGACCGGGCGATCACCAGCGGCGAGGATCTGCACGCCACGCTCGCGCTGGCGCTGGGCCTGGTCACGCGGACGCTCGGCGTCGACGCAGCAGCGGTGCTCCGCTTCGCGCCGGGTGGTGAACGGCTGGAGCCGATCGCGTCGCTCGGCTTCCGTTCTCCGGCGAGCGCGACGGCAGGGGTCACCGTCGGCGAGGGCGTCGCAGGCCGCGTCGCGCTCGGGGAGCGGGCCAGCCTCGACGGCGCGGCGCGCCTGCGGACGGCCCTCACCCGCACCGACCTGTTCGCCGGCGAAGGGTTCGAGACCTACGACGCGGTGCCCCTCCAGGCGCACGGCGAGCGGTTCGGCGTGCTCGAGGTCTTCCGGCGGACCCCGTTGGCGCGCGACGCGAACTGGGCCACGTCCTTCGCCACCCTCGCCGAACAGGTCGCCATCGCGATCGACAACGACGAGAAGGACCGCGCGCTGCACGCCACCAACCGCCAGCTGATCGAGGCCTACGACGCCACCATCGAGGGGTGGGCGGCCGCGCTGGACCTGCGTGACGAGGAGACCCAGGGCCACAGCCGACGCGTCACCGATCTCACCGTGCGCCTCGCGCAGCGACTCGGGGTGGCGGGCGACGACCTCGAGCACATCCGACGCGGCGCACTGCTGCACGATATCGGCAAGATGGGCGTGCCCGACGCGATCCTAAGCAAGCCCGGCAAGCTCGACGAGGCCGAGTGGGCGGCGATGAAGCGGCACCCGACGCTCGCGCACCAGCTCCTCTCGGGCACGCCCTTCCTCCGCGAAGCGCTCAACATCCTCTACGGCCACCACGAGAAGTGGGACGGCAGCGGCTACCCGCGCGGTCTCGCCGGTACCGACATCCCGCTGGCGGCGCGGATCTTCACCGTGGCCGACGTGTTCGACGCCCTCACCAACGACCGCCCCTACCGCGCGGCCTGGCCGCTCGACCGCGCGCTGGCCTACGTCCGAGAGGAGCGTGGCCGGCATTTCGACCCCGAGGTGGCGGACGCCTTCTTGGCGATGATGGGCGAGGGGGGCGTCGGGTAGCCGAGGCGTGCCGCCAGCCGCGCCCTTCGATGAGGAGCGCATGGGCGCAGGGGCCGTGCGCGCACCGCGCCGAGCGGCGTGAGGTGCGTACTTGACGGCTCTTCTCGCTCCATGAAGACGCGCGCCTAACGAATGATAGCCTAGACAACCATTCTACAACCCCTATACCGGTGCCTTGTGGTCGTTCGGTCGAAGCACGGCGCCCAGGCGCCACGCTCGGTCCCTCCCGGCACCGCCGGGAGGAACGCCATCCTCAAGGAGCACCATGATGAAGCGCACCCTGATCGCCCTCGCCCTCGCCTTCGGCCTCGTCGCCGGCACCGTCAACGCGGACGGCCACGTCATGCCCGCCACCGTCGTCGACATCGCCACCAGCAGCGACGACTTCTCGACCCTCGTCGCCGCCGTCGTCGAAGCCGACCTCGCCGGCGTCCTCTCGGGCGAAGGCCCCTTCACCGTCTTCGCGCCGACGAACGACGCGTTCGCTGCCGCCCTCGAAGCCCTCGGCATCACGGCCGAAGAGCTCCTCGCCAGCCCTGATCTCGGCGGCATCCTGACCTACCACGTGGTCGCCGGCAAGCTCATGGCCGCCGACGTCCTCGCCGCCGTCGAAGCGGGCAACGGCACCGCGGTCGTCGAGACCGTCAACGGCGCCACCGTCTCCGTCACCGTCGAGAACGGCATGGTCATGATCAACGGCGTCGCCACCGTGACCACGGTCGACCTCGAAGCGGGCAACGGCGTCGTCCACGTCATCGACGCGGTCATCCTGGCCCCGGCGAACTAAGCAGCCGCACGAGCGCACGCGAAGCGGGCCACCCTTTCGGGTGGCCCGCTTCTTCGTGCCTCGCCGCCACCGCAGCGGCGTCAGGGCTCGTCGTCGAACCCCGCCGTCGTCGTCGCCTTGGGGCGCCCGCGGAAACTCAAGCGCGCCTCGTCGACGTGCCACCCCGTCACCCGCTCGACGTAGGCCTTCAGGTACGCGCCCAGCGGTCGCCCTTCGATGGTCGGGGCGGGAACGTCGACCACCTCGCCCGTGTCGCCGCAGATCAGGTGGTAGTGCGGCTCGACGTTGCCGTCGTAGAGCGACTCCCCGCGAGCGCCCACGAACTCGCGCAGCAGGCCCGCGCCCACGAGCACCCCCAGGTTGAGGTAGACCGTCGACAGGCTCAGGTCCTCGCCGCGATCGCGCAGCGCCTGGAAGAGCGACTCGGCGCTCTCGTGGCGACCGCCGCCCGCCATGTACCCGAGGATCGCCTCGCGCGGCCGGCTGTAGCGCAGCCCGCACGCGCGCAGGACCTCGCGTACCGCGGCCGCGTCCATCCCGTTCGTCTCGTCCACCGCGATCGCTGGATCGGGCGTGCGTCGCTCGGCGGCGTCGACGACCGCCGCGGCCGCATCGGTCGCCGGTCGTGCGGGTCGCTGGGCTACCACGTCGTCCATGTTCCTCCTCCGGATCGGCCCCTTGGAGCCTCGTGGGGTCAACGTACCATCCATCGGAACGATTCCGAGTTTGGCGAGCGCACGTGGGTGCGTGGCCGGCGCGCCCGTCCTCAGGGCGCCGAGCGCCACGTGCGGCACCACGACGACGCGCACGCCCTGGGCGTGCGCGTCGCGTTCGTGATCCGTGGGAGGGGGCGCCACCTTCGTCGGTGGCGCCCGCGCCGAGGCTCAGCCGAGCAGGTGCGCGACCGCTTCGCGCTCTTCGAGCAGCTCCGTCTCGCTCACCTTCATGCGCTCGCGCACGCGCTCGCCGATCGACAGACCCTCGACCACGCGGACGCGTCCACCCTCGACGGCGACCGGGAACGAGTAGACCAAGCCCTCGGCGACGCCGTACCAACCCTCGCTCGGGATCGCCATGCTCACCCAGTCGCCCTCGGGGGTGCCCAACACCCAGTCGCGGACGTGGTCGATCGCGGCCGCGGCCGCGGAGGCGGCGGACGAGGCGCCGCGCGCCTCGATGACCTCGGCGCCGCGCTTCTGGACCGTGGGCACGAAGACGCCGTCGATCCAAGCGTGCTCGACGAGCTCCGCGGCCGGGCGGCCGTCGACGATGGCGTGGCTCAGGTCGGGCACCTGGGTGTTCGAGTGGTTGCCCCAGATGATCATCTTCTTGACGTCGGCGTTGTTCGCCCCGGTCTTGACGGCCACCTGGCTGATCGCGCGGTTGTGGTCCAGGCGCGTCATCGCCGAGAAGTTCGCCGGCCCGAGGTCGGGGGCGTTGCGCATGGCGATGAGCGCGTTGGTGTTCGCCGGGTTGCCGACCACCAGCACCTTGACGTCGCGCTTCGCGTGGTCGTTCAGAGCGCGCCCCTGCGCCGAGAAGATCGCGGCGTTGGCCTCGAGCAGGTCCTTGCGCTCCATGCCGACCCCGCGCGGTCGCGCGCCGACGAGCATCGCGACGTCGACGCTATCGAAGGCGACGCGGGCGTCGTCGGTCGCGACGATGCCGCGCAGCAGTGGGAAGGCCCCGTCGAGCAACTCCATCTCGACGCCCTCCAGCGCCTTCAGGGCGGGGGTGACCTCGAGCAGGTGCAGGACGACCGGCTGGTCCTTGCCCAGGAGGTCGCCGGCGGCGATGCGGAAGAGCAGGGCGTAGCCGATCTGGCCGGCGGCGCCGGTCACGGCGACGTGCATGGGTGCCTTCATTGCGTGCCTCCAAGGTGGCGGGGTCGTCGCGGGGCGCCGCCCAGGTCCGGGTGGGCGTGCGGCGTCGACGCGGCGGAACGGCATCCTACCAGGCGGATCGCCCGGGGACGGAAGCCCAGGCGCCGGTGTTCCACGTGGAACACCGGCGCCGCCCGCGCCCGGCGCTCGGGCTCAGCCCTCGTAACCGAGGAGCTCGAGCAGCCGATGCAGCTCGTCCTCGTCATGGAAATGCAGTTCGATCCGCCCGCGGGTACCGCCGAGCACCTTCACCCGGGTGCCGGCGAAGCGGGTGAGGTCGGCCGCCAGGTCGTCGTAGCGGTGGTCGCGCTCGGCGCTGCGCCGCCCCGAGCGGCCGGTCGGGCGTTTCAGACCCTCCGCGTCGCGCACCGACAGGCCGCGCGCCACGACCTGCTGGAGCGCCCAATCGCGGTCCTCGGCCGGCTGCGCCAGGATCGCCCGGGCGTGCCCCGCCGTGATCTCGTGCCGCGCCAGCGCGTCCCGCGCCGCGACCGGCAGCGTCAACAACCGCAACGTGTTCGCGACCGCCGACCGGCTCTTCCCGACCGCCTTCGCGACCTCCTCCTGCGTGAGGCCGAACCCGAGCAGCTGCCGGAACGCGTCCGCCTCCTCGAGGGCGTCGAGATCCTCGCGCTGGAGGTTCTCGATGATCGCGATCTCAAGCGTCTGCCGGTCGGTGAGGTCACGGACCAGCACCGGCACCGAGGCCAGCCCGATCCGCTCGGCCGCACGAAAGCGCCGCTCGCCCGCGACGATCTCGTACCCGTCCTCCACGCGCCGCACCAACAGCGGCTGCAGGACGCCCTTCTCCGCGATCGAGGCCGCGAGGTCGGCGATCGCCGCCTCGTCGAAGCGCTTGCGCGGCTGCAGCGCCGAAACCCGGAGCTCGCCAAGCGGCAGGTGCCGCACGCCGCCGTCGGCCTTCGGCAGCAGCGCGTCCAGCCCACGACCCAGCCCTCTAGCCTTCGCTGACACGGACGATCACCTCCTCCGCCAGAGCGGTGTACGCCACCGCGCCACTCGACGTGGGGGCGTACGCGAAGATCGGCAACCCGTGCGAGGGCGCCTCGGCCAAACGCACCGTGCGGGGGATGACGCTCCGGAACACCAGGTCGCCGAAGTGGCGCCGGACGTTCGCCTCCACCTGCTGCGACAGGTTCGTGCGCTGGTCGGCCATCGTGAGCAGCAGGCCCAGCACCGCGACGTCGCGGTTCAGCGAACCGCGCACGCGCTCGATCGTGTCCATCATCCCCGCGATCCCCTCGAGCGCGTAGTACTCGCACTGCACCGGCACGATCAGCTGGTCCGACGCGGCGAGCACGTTCAGCGTGAGCGCCCCGAACGACGGCGGAGCGTCCAGGAGGATGAAGTCGTAGTTGGGGCGCACCCCGATCAGCGCCTTGGCGAGCAGTTGCAGGTCGTCCGTCGAGGCGTCAAGCTCGAGCGCCGCCCCGGCGAGCTCAGCCGTGGCCGGGAGCACGTGCAGGTCGCCGTGCTGCGTGCGACGCACCACGGACCGCGCCGAGGCCCGCCCGACCAGGACGTCGTAGACGTTGAGCTCGACGTCGTCGACGCCGAGTCCGCTGGTCGCGTTCGCCTGCGGATCGAGGTCGACCAGGAGCACGCGCCGCCGCGTCGCCAACGCCGCCGCCAGGTTCACGGCCGTCGTGGTCTTGCCGACCCCACCCTTCTGGTTGATCACGCCGATGGTGGGCAAGCCGGTCCTCCCTGGACGCGTACGGCGATCAAGGTACCACGCGTCCCCAACGGCTCCGTCGCGACGACCTCGACCGTTGCCGTGCCCCACCCAGCCACGGCCTGGCGCAGGGCCTCGACCTCCGCCTCCCAGCCCGGCCCCTTGCGGCTGACCAGCAGCACCCGCTCGTCCCACAGGTGGCGCGTCAGCGACGCGACCGCCTCGAACGAGGCCACCGCTTGCGCGGTCACCGCCACCACGGGCCCAACCGCGACCGCGTCCAGGTCGCGGACGTCGCGGTCGGCTACCCGCACCGCCTCGAACCCGGCCCGCGCGGCGACCTGCGCGAGGAAGGTTGCGCGGCGATGGCGCCGCTCGACCCACCAGACGGGCCTCGGCGCCAGCCGCGCCGCCACGACGGCGCCCGGCAGCCCGGCGCCCGTCCCCAGGTCGAGCACCGCGCCCGTCTCCGGCGCGAACCGCGCCACCACGGCCGCGTACCGCTCGGCCTCGGCGACCTTGGCGTCCAGCTCGTCGAAGGCGCGCGGCGACATCAGGTCGAGCGTGCCCCGGTAGCGCTCGAGGAGCGCGCGGTAGGCGTCGATCGCGGCCCGTGCCGCGATGTCGGACGCAGCGGCGCCGGAGTCGCCCACCCCGAGCGCCGGCGAGCCCTCGCCCACGCCGCGCTCCGCCCACCCCTCGTCACCGACGCTGCTCGCCTTCGGCTCAGGCGGCTGTTTCACGTGGAACACCAGGCCGCGTCTTGAGGTGCACGAGCAGCGCCGTCACGTCGGAGTCGCGCACCCCGCGCAACCGCTGGGCAGCCCCGAGCGTCGCCGGTCGCGCCGACTCCAGCGCCCCGCGCCCCTCGGCCGAGAGGCTCGGCACCCGCTCGTAGGCCACCCCCTCGAGCGGCCACGCCTCGTAGCGCGACCGCGCCTCGAGCTCCTTGCGGCTCCGCTCGATGTAGCCGGCGTAGCGCACGAGCACCTCGACCCGCTCCGCCTCGCTGGCGGCGAGCGGGGTCGCGGCGGCACCGAAACGCGCGGCCACCGAGGCGTAGCTCTCCCCCGGGCGGCACAGCACCGTCGCCGCCAGTTCGCCCACGTCGCGCGTCCGCCCCAGCCGCGCCACCTCGGCGGCGACGCGGACCTCGCTGGCGGCGACGCGCGCCCGCCGGGCGTCGTCGACCAGGCCCCAGGCGTGGCCGGTGGCCGTCAGGCGCGCCTCGGCGTTGTCCTGGCGGTGCAGCAGCCGGTACTCGTTGCGCGAGGTGAGCATGCGGTAGGGCTCGTCGATCCCCCAGCGCACCAGGTCGTCGAGCAGCACCCCCAGGTACCCTTGATCGCGCCGGACCGTGACCGTTGCCATCCCGGCCGCGCGCCGGGCGGCGTTGACGCCGGCGATCAGCCCCTGCGCCGCCGCCTCCTCGTAACCGGACGTCCCGTTGATCTGCCCCGCCGTGTAGAGGCCGGCGAGCACGCGCGACTGCATGGTCACGTCGAGCTGCGTGGGGTCGAGGGCGTCGTACTCCACCGCGTAGGCGTAGCGCTGGATCTCGGCGCGCTCGAAGCCCGGCAGCGTGCGCACCATCAGGTCCTGCAGCTCGGGGGGCATCGAGCTCGAGAAGCCCTGCAGGTAGACCTCGCTCGTCTCGATGCCGTCGGGCTCGACGAAGAGCAGGTGGTGGTCCTTGTCGGCGAAGCGCACCACCTTGTCCTCGATCGACGGGCAGTAGCGCGGCCCGCGCCCGTCGATGTCGCCGCCGTACATCGCCGACGCGCCCAGGTTCTCGCGGATGAGCGCGTGCGTCGCTTCCGTCGTGCGCGTCGTCCACGTCGGGCTCTCGAGCACGCGCGGACCGGGCGTGCCGCTGAAGGACGCCGGCGGGTCTTCGGACGGGACCAGGTCGAGCCCATCGAAGTCGACCGACGACGACCGCAACCGGGGCGGCGTGCCGGTCTTGAAGCGCATGAGCCGGTGGCCGGTGGCCTCCAGCGACCGCGACAGGTGCCGTGCCGGCGGCTCGCCCTGGCGCCCGGCGTCGCGGCTGCGCCGGCCGTACCAGACGACCCCGCGCAAGAAGGTGCCCGTGCACAGCACCACGCTCGGCGCGGACAGCTCGCGCCCGTCGACCAACGTCACCCCGGCCACGCGCCGGTCGGCGCCCGTGCCGGCGACGACCAGGTCGGCGACCTCGCCACGCACGAGGGTCACGCCGCGAGCGCCCTCGACGGTCGCACGCGCGGCTGCGGCGTAGCCGTCGCGCTCGTTCTGCAGCCGCAGCGAGCGCACGGCCGGCCCCTTCGAGGCGTTCAGCGTGCGCCCGTGGATGGCGGTGGCGTCGGCCAGCCGCCCCATCTCGCCGCCGAGCGCGTGGATCTCGAAGACCAACTGCGACTTGCCGGGGCCACCGATGGCGGGGTTGCAGGGCATCCGCCCGAGCGTGTCGGGGTTCGGCAGCGCGAGCGCCACCGCCGCGCCGAGGCGCGACGCCGCCAGCGCCGCCTCGATCCCGGCGTGACCGCCCCCCACCACCACCACGGCGAAGCTCGAGCGCACCACGGACCCCTCTTCCCCCGGACGCCGCCGGGAGCCCGGAGTCTAGCACGCAGCCCGTGCTGGACCGGCCTCCGGCGACGCCGAACCCTCGGGAGCGGTCAGGGCGGCACGGTCCGGCCCGCGCGCCGACGGACCCTGGCGGCCCCCTGGAGGGCCCGCCAGGGGTCTACCTCGCACCCGCCCACGCCTCCCTGGGAAACCCTGGTAGACTGCCGTCCCGCACGGCCGCCCGGCGGTCGATCGGGCACCACGAACGCCGTCCTGCACGTGCTTCGCGCGGATGGTCGAGCGTCGGCATGCGCCGCCGCGCGAGGGAGGACCTGGGCATGCTCAGCCGCGACCACGCCATCTGGGAGGACGTGCTCGACTACGTCCGCGACCAGATCTCCGAGACCGAGTTCCGCACCTGGTTCAAGCAGGTGCGTCCGCTCGGCATCGACGGCGGCGTGTTCCAGCTCGGCGTCCCCCACTCGTTCGCCCGCGACTGGATCAAGAACCACTTCGGCGAGGTGCTCGAGCAGGCGCTGCGCGACCTCGGCGCGCCGAGCCCCAAGATCGGCTTCCAGGTGGTCTCGTTCGCCCCCTCGGAGCAGGCCGACCTCTTCAGCCAGCCGCCCCCCGAGGCAGCGACACCAGCCGGCCACCCCGACCGCCCGCGCTTCAACCCCAAGTACGTCTTCGGCAACTTCGTCGTCGGTCCGAACAACAACCTCGCCCACGCTGCCGCGCTCGCCGTCGCCGAGGCCCCGGGACGGGCGTACAACCCGCTGTTCGTGTACGGGGAGTCCGGGCTCGGCAAGACGCACTTGATGCAGGCCGTCGGCCACGCGGTCGCCGACCGTTCGCCCGGGCTGCAGATCGCCTACGTCACCACCGAGCAGTTCACGAACGAGCTCATCAACGCGATCCGCGGCGACCAGATGGTGGCCTTCCGCGAGCGCTACCGCTCGATCGACGTGCTGCTCGTCGACGACATCCAGTTCCTGGCCGGCAAAGAGCGCACGCAGGAGGAGTTCTTCCACACCTTCAACGCGCTCTACGAGTCGGCGAAGCAGATCATCGTCAGCTCCGACCGACCGCCCAAGGACATCCCGACGCTCGAGAACCGGCTCCGCAGCCGCTTCGAGTGGGGCCTGATCACCGACATCCAGGCGCCCGAGCTAGAGACGCGGATCGCGATCCTGAAGATGAACGCCGACTACCGCGGCGTCAAGGTGCCGCCGGAGGTGATCGAGTACATCGCGCGGAACGTCACGAGCAACATCCGCGAGCTCGAGGGGGCGCTGGTCCGCGCGATCCTCTACGCCTCGATGAACCAGGAACCGCTCGACCGCGCCACCGCCGCCAAGGCGCTCTCCGACGTCTTCGCACCCAGCGACGCCAGCCTCACCATGCCCGACATCCTGCGCGTCACCGCGCAGCACTTCGGCATCGACCCCGAGGACCTGCGCTCGAAAGGGCGCCGCCAGGAGCTCGTGATCGCGCGGCAGGTGGCCATGTACCTGATCCGCGAGCTCACCACGCACAGCTTCCCCGAGATCGGCCAGTTCTTCGGCGGCCGCGACCACTCGACCGTCATGTACGCCGTGCAGAAGATCGGCGACCAGGTCGGTCGCGACGACGAGCTCGCCCGCCGCGTCCGGCAGGTCCGCGAGACCCTCGCGTAAGCGCGCCACCGATGGCCACCGTTCGCCGATGGCGGCCCGCGGCGTCGTGACGGGTCGCGACCGACGGCGCGGCCAGCGTCGCCCGGAGCACGGCCGTGGCGCTGGACGTCGCGAGCCACCGCCGGCTTGTGGGGAACCGTGTGGACAACCTGCGGACGACCTGTGGGTCCGCCTGTCCAGAACCGCTCCATTCCGCTCCGTTGTGGACGCCTGCGGACAACACGCGCCGTCGTCCACAGGGGCACGCCGGGTTACCCACACCCCCGTCCACACCCGTCACCGTGTCCCTCACGCTCGTCTTCCGGGTTATCCACCGTTTTCACAGGACCTATGAAGAGGGGATCTTCGAACCCGAGGCGGTCCCCGTCCCAAGGCGACGGTCTTCGACCCCACGAGCGCACGCCCCCTTCGCGGTTCGAGCCCAGGACCCATGCTCCCGGACCCAGCGCGGCCCGGGTCGAAGGTCGATTCGGGTATGCTGCCATCGCCCAGGACGGTCCGAACGGGCACGCCGCGAACCTGGAGGACGCCGATCGCATGAAGGTGCACATCGCGACCAAGACGCTGACGGAGACCCTGGGGCACGTCGAACGGGTCATCCCGAACCGTTCGAGCAACCCCGGTCTGAGCCTCCTCAAGCTCGACCTCGAGGACGGCCGGCTGACCTTCAGCGGCTCGAACATGGACGTCGACGTGCGCGCGGTGGTCGAGGCCGACGTTCGGGGCACCGGGAGCGTCGCGCTCCCCGCCGCGGTCTTCGCGCAGGTCGTCCGCGCGCTGCCCGCCGACACGGTCGAGCTCGACGTCGGCGACGCCGAGATCGAGGTCCGTTCCGGCAGCTTCGCGACCAAGCTCCAGCTCGTCGCGGCCGACGCGGCACCCATCCTGAACTTCACCGAGACCTTCGCTGGCGAGGTCGACGCGTCGGCGCTCGGCCGCGCGCTCGAACACGTCCGCTACGCGGCCGCCGTCGCCGATTACCAGGCCGTCTTCCGGGGCGTGAAGCTCGAGCTGCGCGACGGGCACCTGCGTGCCGTCGCCACCGACGGCTTCCGCCTGGCCTCGTACCACCTCGGCATCACCAGCGGTCTCGACGTCGACCTGATCGTGCCGGCCCGCAGCGTCGACGAGCTGATCAAGACGCTCGTGCCCGGTCCGGCGCGCCTGGCGAGCGACGACGCCCAGCTGGTCGTCGCCAGCGGCGGCACCACCCTCAACCTCAAGCGCATGGAGGGGAGCTTCCCCGACTACCAGCGCGTCATCCCCCAGGACTTCCCCGTCTCCGTGACCCTGCCCGCCTCGCGCCTCGCCGATGCGGTCGCGCGCGTCGCGGTCATGGCCGACAAGTCGGCCAACCACCGCGTCGACCTCTTCATCAAGGAGGGCGTGCTCCAGATCACCGCGGAGGGCAGCTTCGGCCGCGCGCAGGAGGCGCTCGACGTCGTCCAGGAGGGCGTCGAGGACGAGATTGCGCTCGCCTACAACGCCAAGTACCTGACCGACGCGGTCGCGCCGGTCGTCGGCGACCTGCAGATGCGCTTCTCCGGTACCACCAGCCCGTCGGTCGTGCGCGACCTCGGCGACCCCGCCTACCTGGCCATGGTCGTCCCGCTGCGCACCGGCTGACGGCGACCCCCACCCTTCTGGGCCGGAGCGGGCCCGGTCCGCCGGCGACGTCGCGTGCGCGACGACCCGGACAGATTCGCCCGCCGGGAGATCCACCATGACCACCATCGAAGACGTCCGCGCGCTCGAGGTTCTCGACTCGCGCGGCAACCCCACGGTCTCGGCCACGGTGCGCCTCGCGAGCGGCGTCGAGGCCAGCGCGGCGGTGCCGTCCGGCGCCTCCACCGGCGCCCACGAGGCCGTCGAGTTGCGCGACGGCGGCGCCCGCTTCGGCGGGAAGGGCGTGCTCAAGGCCGTGGAGCACGTGAACGGCGAGATCGCCGAGGCGATGCTCGGCCGCGATGCTTTCGACCAGGTCGGCCTCGACCGCGCGCTGATCGATCTCGACGGCACCCCCAACAAGGCGCGCCTCGGCGCCAACGCCACCCTGGCGGTCTCGCTGGCGGCGGCTCGCGCCGTCGCTGCGACCCTCGAGATGCCGCTCTACCGCTACCTCGGCGGCACGAACGGGCGCATCCTGCCGGTACCGATGATGAACGTGATCAACGGGGGCAAGCACGCCGACAACCGCGTCGACATGCAGGAGTTCATGCTCGCGCCGGTGGGCTTCGGCGCCTTCTCCGACGCGCTGCGTGCCGGCGTCGAGACCTTCCACGCGCTCAAGAAGGTCCTCTCCGCGCGCGGGTACGACACGAACGTCGGCGACGAGGGCGGCTTCGCGCCGAACCTCGGCAGCAACGTCGAAGCCGTCGAGGTGTTGCTCGAGGCGATCGAGAGGGCGGGCTACACCCCGGGCGAGCAGATCGCGCTGGGGCTCGACCCGGCCAGCACCGAGTTCTTCCGCGACGGCGCGTACCACCTCGAGGCCGAGGGCAAGGTCCTGACGCCCGACGAGATGATCGGCTACTGGACCGACTGGGTCGACCGCTACCCCATCGTCTCGATCGAGGACGGCCTCGCCGAGGACGACTGGGCCGGCTGGGCCAAGCTCACGGCGGCGGTCGGCGACCGCGTCCAGCTCGTCGGCGACGACCTGTTCGTCACCAACGTCGAGCGCTTGGGCCGCGGCATCCGCGAGCACGTGGGCAACGCGATCCTCGTCAAGGTCAACCAGATCGGCACGCTCACCGAGTCGCTCGAGGCGATCGAGCTCGCCAAGTCCGCCGGCTACCGCAACATGATCAGCCACCGCTCCGGCGAGACCGAGGACGCCTTCATCGCCGACCTGGCGGTGGGCGTGAACGCGGGTCAGATCAAGACCGGGTCCGCGAGCCGCAGCGACCGCTTGGCCAAGTACAACCGGCTCTTGGCGATCGAAGCGGAGCTGGGCGGCAGCGCCCGGTTCCTCGGCCGGTCCGCCTTCCGCTCGTGAGCCCCTACCGCCGCACCAAGATCGTCGCGACGCTCGGCCCGGCGTCGAGCGACACGGCGCGCATGCGCGAGCTGATCGAAGCGGGGGTCAACGTCTTCCGGCTGAACTTCTCCCACGGCACCGCCGACGTCCACCGCGCCAACGTCGAGCGCGTGCGGGCGCTGAGCCGCGAGCTCGGGATCAACGTGGGCGTGCTCCAGGACCTGCAGGGCCCGAAGATCCGGGTCGGCCGCTTCGCCGAGGGGCACGTGACGCTGGTCGAGGGGGCGCCCTTCGCGCTCACCTGCGACGACGACAGCCCCGGCGACGTCGGGCGCGTGGGGGTCACGTACCCCGGGCTCGCGCGCGACGTGCAGCGCGGCGACGACCTGCTGCTCGACGACGGGCGCCTGGTGCTGCGTGTGGTGAAGATCGAGGGCGCCACCATCCGCACCGAGGTGGCGGTCGGCGGCGTGCTGTCGAACAATAAGGGCATCAACATCCCGAACGCCGACCTGTCGATCCCGGCCCTCACCGACAAGGACGTCGCCGACCTGCAGCTCGGCGTCGAGCTCGAGGTCGACTGGGTGGCCATGTCCTTCGTGCGCAGCCGCGACGACCTGCTGCTCGCGCGCCACTACCTGGCGCGGGAGGAGTCGACCGCGAAGCTGATGGCCAAGATCGAGAAGCCTGGCGCCGTCGAGCGCTTCGCCGAGATCCTGCGCGAGGTCGACGGCGTCATGGTCGCCCGCGGCGACCTGGGCGTCGAGATGCCGCCCGAGCAGGTGCCACAGATCCAGAAGCGCCTCATTCGCGCGTGCCTCGAGGGCGGCAAGCCCGTGGTCACGGCCACGCAGATGCTCGACTCGATGA
>JARGGE010000279.1 GCA_029210865.1 Trueperaceae bacterium | reverse complement strand
TCGCCAGATCGTAGCGCGCCTGGTGGTCGTTTGGCTCCGCCTCGACCCGGGCGCGGAGCGCCGCCGCCTCGCCCGCCTGGCCGGCGGCGTCCTGAAGCTCAAGCGCCGCGCGCGCGGCGGCGATGGCCGGGTCGTCCGCGACCTCGCCGCTCGCTCGCCGGGTCAGCTCCAAGGCGGCCCGCACCACGGCTTGCGGGTGCGCCTGCCGGGCGTCGATGACGTTGACGGCCTGGTCGCCGTGGGCGAAGCGCCGTCCCGGGACGGCCTCGTCGCCGTCCGGGTGGCTGGTCCACAGGGTCGCCCCCGAGGGCTGCTCGCCGAAGGCGCGGTACCGCATCCCCTCGAGCCGGCCGACCTTCCACAGGTGGTAGCCGATGTCCTTCGCGACGTACGTGGCGTTGCCGTCGGAGCGGACGAGCACCACGAACGGGTCCTCGAGGCCCGGGAGGAAGGCGGAGACGTCCATGACCAGCGCGCCCGCGTACTTCCCCTCGCTCGGCCGCCTCACGCTCGGCAGCGCCTCGAGCACGCCCAGGCCGCGCTGCAGGAAGCCCGACGCCACGACGTCCGACTCCCAGACGAGCAGGTCGTACTCGGCCCCGAGGGCGTGGTACGTCGCGAGCTGCGCGCGCACGATGCGCTCGACCTCGGCGCGCAGCTCGCCGCGCTCGAGCCGGTGCATGACGGCGCTCACGCCGCGCTCGATCGCCTCGCCGTCCGCGGCCTTCGCCTCGCCCAGGCGGACGTAGAGGCGACCGAGCCAGTGGTCGTACTTCTCGTCGTCCGGGGGCGATTCGCCGAAGTAATCGCGCGCGAAGAGGCTCTCGGCCGCCTGCCGGCCGGTGTCGTCGATGTAGTTCTGGACCTCGACCTCGTAGCCGGCGGCGCGCTCGATGCGCGCGAGCGCGTCACCCAGCACGACGTTGCGCAGGTGGCCGACGTGCGCCTCCTTGTTCGGGTTGACGCTCGTGTGCTCGACCACCACCTTGCGGCCGTTCGCGGGAAGGTGCGACGGCGCGGCGACGACGGCGCGCACGAAGGCGACCGGGTCGACGTAGGCGTTGAGGTAGGGGCCGACGGCCTCGAGGCGCGCGATGCCCGGCGGCGGCCGGACGGTGGCCGCGAGCTCGGCGGCGATCTGCGCCGGGTTGCGGCGCAGCGTCTTGGCGAGCCCGAAGGCGAGCGGGCTGCCGTAATCGCCCGGTTTGCCCTCGGGGACCACCTGCACCGGCACGTCCAAGGCGTCCGCCGCGGCGGGGTCGGGAAGGAGCGGGCGGACGGCGTCGCGCAGGGCGGCTTGGAGTTCGGACATCAGGTCGGTCATCGCGTCCCGAAGGCTACCACCACCCGGGCGCCGGCCCGGGACCGCCCGACGCGGCCGTCGCCGTGCCTCAGGCGGGGTCGTCGCCGCGTCGGCGACGGGGCCGTCGCCATGCCGGCTACGGGGCCGTCGCCGTGTCGGGGACGGGGCTCGGAGCCCAACCTGGACGCACGCGAGGGACCCCGTGCCGGGCCACGGTGTCCCTGGGGACCGGGTGTAGACTGCGGTCCCGAGCGTCGCCCAGGAGTCGCGGGCCGCCGTCGTTTCCCGTACACTTGACAAGCTAAGACTCAGGTTGCTTGGAGCCTGTGCACTCAAACCCCGCCTAGCCGCCGAACGGCGAAGGAGCCACCCCCATGGCCGACGACGCCAGCACCCCCACCGCCTTCGAGCACCCCATCCCGGTCTGCCCGGTCCGGGGCTCGGTCCTGTTCCCCACGATGGTCATGCCGATCGACGCCGGGCGGCAAGTGTCGATCCGCGCGATCAACGCCGCGCTCGATCGCGACCGCACGATCCTGATCGTCAGCCAGCGCGACCGCGATGTCGAGGAACCCGGCCCCAACGACCTCTACGACGTCGGTACGGCGTGCCACATCATGCGCATGAAGAAGAACCCCGATGGCAGCATCCAGATGCTGGTCCGGGCGGTCGCACGCGTCCAGGTCGACGAATACACGGCCGACGGCGGCGTGATCGAGGCCGACGTGCATCCCTACGAGGTGCCGGACGGCGACGCGGTGCTGCTCGAAGCGGCCTTCCGCGAACTGAAAGAGAAGTTCTCCGACCTCGTCGAGCACGGCGGCCGCGGCCTGCAGGCCGAGGTGGCCCAGTTCGTGCTCAACCTCGAGGACCCCGGGCAGTTCGCCGATTACGTCGCGTACCACCTCGACTTCAAGGTCGGCGACAAACAGGCGGTGCTCGAGGCGGCCTCGGTCGCCGAGCGCCTCAAGAAGGCGCTCGTCCTGCTCGACACCGAGCTCGAGCTCCAGGAGACCCAGCGGCGCCTGCAGCGCGAGGTCAAGGACGAGATCGACCGCAACCAGCGCGAGTACTTCCTGCGCGAGCAGATCAAGGCGCTCCAGAAGGAGCTCTCGGGCAGCGACGACGAAGAGGACGAGATCGAGGCCTTCCGCGAGAAGCTCGAAGCGCTCGGCCTGCCTGAGGCGGTGATGAAGGAGGCGAACCGCGAGCTCAACCGGATGTCGCGGATGCACCCCGACTCCGCCGAGGCCTCGGTGATCCGCACCTACCTGACCACCCTCACGGAGCTCCCGTGGAGCGTGCGCAGCGAGGACAAGCTCGACGTCGAGACGGCCGCCCAAGTGCTCGACGAGGACCACTACGGCCTCGAGAAAGTGAAGGACCGGGTTCTCGAGTACCTGGCGGTCCGCAAGCTCAAGAGCGAGCGCGCGGCCAAGGGAGAGCTCGACCCCTCCGAGGTCCGCAAGGGCCCGATCCTGCTGTTCGCCGGCCCTCCTGGGGTCGGCAAGACCTCGATCGCGAAGTCGATCGCCAAGGCGATCGGGCGCGAGTACGTGCGCATCAGCCTCGGCGGCGCCCGCGACGAGTCCGACATCCGCGGCCACCGACGCACCTACATCGGCTCGATGCCCGGGCGCATCATCCAGGGCATCCGCCAGGCGGGCACCAAGAACCCGGTCTTCCTGCTCGACGAGGTGGACAAGCTCGGGGTGTCGTTCCAGGGCGACCCGAGCTCGGCGCTGCTCGAGGTGCTCGACCCGGCGCAGAACAACAGCTTCGTCGACCACTACCTCGGCGTGCCCTTCGACCTCTCCGAGGTGCTCTTCATCGCCACCGCCAACTACGTCCAGCAGATCCCCGAGGCGCTCTACGACCGCATGGAGCCCATCGAGTTCGCGAGCTACGTCGAGCTCGAGAAGCAGGAGATCGCCAAGCGCTACCTGCTGCCGCGGCAGCTGACCGAGAACGGCCTCAAGCCGAACCAGTTCACGATCACCGACGGCGCCCTGGGGCGCGTCATCAGCGCCTACACCCGCGAGGCCGGCGTGCGCCAGCTCGAGCGCACGCTGGGGACGCTCGTGCGCAAGGCGGCGCGCAAGGTGGCCGACGGCGACGCCAAGCGCGTGCGCCTCACCGAGCGCTCGCTCGAGGGGTACCTCGGCGCCGAGCGCTTCACCCCCGAGGCCGAGAACGAAGAGGACTTGGTGGGCGTGGCGACGGGCATGTACTACACCCCCGTCGGCGGCGACATCCTGTTCGTGGAGACGTCGGTCACGCCCGGCAAGTCGGGCTTCGTGCTCACCGGTCAACTCGGCGACGTCATGAAGGAATCCGCCCGCGCGGCGCTGACCTATGCCAAGGCGAACGCCGAGCGCTTCGGGATCCCACACGAGACGCTCGAGGAGTCCGAGATCCACATCCACGTCCCGTCGGGCGGCACCCCCAAGGAGGGCCCGAGCGCCGGCATCGCGCTCGCGACCTCGCTCATCAGCGCCCTGACCGGGGTCCCGGTGCGGCGCGACGTCGCCATGACCGGCGAGGTCACGCTGCGCGGGCGCGTGCTGCCGATCGGCGGCCTGCGCGAGAAGATCCTGGGCGCCAAGCGCGCCGGCATCCGGCACGTGATCTTCCCGGCCAAGAACCAGGCCGACATGAAGGACATCGCGGCCCCCATGAAGAAGGCGCTCTCGCTGCACGACGTCGAGGACCTCGACCAGGTGCTCGACCTGGCGCTCGTCGGCGGCCTCGCCGCGCTCGAGCACAAGGGTCCGAGCGGCAAGCGCGGCCCGCGCCGCACCAAGGCCAAGGCCGCGGCCGCGGCGGCCCAGGCCTAGCCCCGAGCGGTCGCCCGCCGGCGTCCGACCCCGCCCACCCCACCCGCCCCCGCCCACCCCACCCGCCCCCGGTCGCCGCGACCCCCGGGGGCGGATCCGTAG
>JARGGE010000278.1 GCA_029210865.1 Trueperaceae bacterium | reverse complement strand
CCAAGAGGCGCGCGGGATCCTGCGCGCTCAGGGTGCGCTGCCGGCGACCCTCGACGGCGCCGCCATCGCGGAGCTGCTCCGCCTGGTCGACGACGGGACCCTCCACGCGGGCACGGCCCGCGAGGCCTTCCGGGCCGTCGCGGCGGGCGAGGGCCCGCCCGCCGACGTCGTCGCGCGCCGCGGCCTCGCCGTGGTCGAGGACGACTTCGCGATCGCCGACGCGGTCCACGCCGCGCTCGCCGCGCACGCCGACGAGGTCGCCGCCTACCGCGGCGGGAAAGTCGGCCTCTTCGGGTTCTTCGTCGGCCAGGTCATGCGCGCCACAGGCGGCCGCGCCGACCCGAAGCGGGTGCAGTCCGCGCTACGGGCCACCCTCGACGCGGAGGGCTGACGCGATCTGACGCGAACGGGGCGCCCGATGCGCGCGGGCGTCCCCTCCCCCACCCCGGCGCCCCACGTCGCCGGCGCGGGCGTCAGGCGTCCGGCGCCGAGCGTCCCGGCGCGCTGGCGTCCCGCACGAAGGCCGCGAGGTCGCGCTTCATCTGCGCCAGGATCTCGAGGTCGACGTACATCATGTGGCCGCCGTCGTAGCGGCGCTCGACGAGGTTGCCGCGCAGGTGCGGCGGCAGCCCCAGGTGGTCGAGCGTGTAGCGGGTGGCGAACTGCGGGGTCGCCAGGTCGAAACTGCCGCTCGCCACGAAGACCTTGAGGAACGGGTGGACGGCGATCGCCTTGCGGAGCGTCTCGGCGACGTTCACGTAACGGTTCTGGAAGCGGCCGTAGTCCCACGAGGCGTACAGGCCCTGGATCACCTCGTACGGCAGGTCGCTCTCGAAGCCGAGCTCGCGGCGCACGTAGTCGTTGATCGTCGCACCGTACGCGCCGGTGGTCGCCCCCATCGAGGGATCGAACTCGGGCGTCGCGCCCGCGTCGTCGCGATCGACCCCGGTGTACCGCGCGTCGATCCGGCCGACCGTGCGGCCGCGGTCCCGCAGGAGCTCCTTGCAGAAGCGGTGGATGTCGATCCGCAGGCGGCTGCGCCGGACGTACGCCGGGTCGAGGCCGGTGTACCGGGCCAGCTGCCGCGCCACGGCGTCCGCGCGCTCGTCGGGCAACGCGTCGCCGAGCAGTAGCGCGGGGCCGTACTCCGCCAGGCTCCACGTCTCGACCTCCACGAGGACGTCGGCGAGCGGCCGGGCCTGCAGGTCGGCCGGCAGCGCGCGGTGGTAGTGGGCGGCCGCGGCGTACGCCGGGAGGAACAGGAGCGGCGGCAGGTCGTTGCCCGGCTCGAAGCGCACGGTCGCGAAGTCCAGGACCGACGACACGAGCATGAGCCCGTTGAGGTAGAGCGCGTGGCGCTCCTGCAGGTAGCCCGCGAGGGCCGCGGCGCGGGTGGTGCCGTAGCTCTCGCCGATCAGGAACTTGGGCGAGGACCAGCGGCCGAAGCGCGCCACCCACAAGCGGATGAAGTCGCCGACGCTCTCGACGTCGCCGTCGAAGCCATGGAAGTCCTTGGGCTTCTCGCCCGGCGCCGCGCGGCTGAAGCCGGTGGAGACGGGATCGACGAAGACCAGGTCGGTGGTGTCGAGCAGGGTGTGGACGTTGTCGACGAGCTCGTACGGCGGCGCCACCGCCATCCCGTCGTCCTGCAGGCGCACCCGGCGCGGCCCGAGCAGCCCCAGGTGCATCCATACCGACGAGGACCCCGGGCCGCCGTTGAAGGAGAAGGTGACCGGACGCGCCCCAGGGTCGCGCACCCCGTCGCGGGTGTAGGCGACGAAGAAGACCTCGGCCCGCGGCTTCGCCCCCTCCCACCGACCGGCCTCGTCGGGCTTCTCGGCGGCCCGTTCGCGCTGGAGGACCAGCCGACCCGTGGTGGTGGTGTACCGAACGGTGCCGCCGTCGGCCTCGACCTGGTGGTGGCGCACCCCGAGCCGATCGACGATCGGCGCCGAGCCGCCGCCATCGGCGGACGCGGAGGGCGCGCCGCTCTTGCCGGCGGTCGCGGTGGTGGGTCGGGCCGGATCGTACGCCATCGGGCACCTCGGGGGCGCGGCGGGATCGAGCGCCAGCCTACCGCGTGGGGGCCGCCACCCCGGACCGCACCAGCCGCGCTCAGGCCACCGCCCGCAGGGCCTCGCGCAACTCCACGACCAGGACGCCCGTGCCGGCGTCGTACCAGCATGCGCCCGGCGTGGCGCGGTGGGGCACCCCGTCGACGTCGCACGGCAGCGCGCCGAGGTGGATCGCCGCCGCGATCACGCGGGCGACGGTCGGCCCGTCGACGGCACCTTCCCACACGCAGGCGAGGGGGGCGGCGCCGTCGGGCGCCGAGGGCGACGGCACGTCGTCGCGGAGGCGTCCGACGTGGCCGAGGAGGCGGACGCGTGGAGGGGCTCTCATGCACTCAGGATGCGCCGACGAGCCCGGACGTCGCGCCGCGAGCTAGGCGCATGCCTAGACGCGCTGGGCAGCGGTACGCTGCGCGCGTGGGCATCGGCGCACTCAACGAGACGCCGCTGCACGCGGCGCTGAAGGTCGCGATCGCGCCACCGGGGAGCCGCTTCGAGGTCCCGGTCGCCGGCTTCGTGATCGACGCCGTGCACGACGACCTGCTGATCGAGGTCCAGACCCGCCACGTGGGCGCCATGCGGCGCAAGCTCGAGCACCTGCTGCCCGAGCACCGCGTCCGCCTCGTCCTGCCGATCGCGACCGAGCGTTGGATCGTCAAACGCGCCGATCCACCGACGCGCCGGCGCTCGCCCAAGCGCGGACACCCCGCGGACGTGGCGCGCGAGCTCGTCGCCATCCCCCACCTGCTCGACCACCCGCACCTCGAGATCGAGATCGTCCTGCTGCACGAGGAGGAGGTGCGCGAGCACCGTCCCGGCCAAGCCTGGCGCCGTCGCGGCTGGGTCACCGTCGACCGTCGGCTGCTCGAGGTCGTCGAGCGCCGCCGGCTCGGCGGCAGCGCCGACCTGCTCGCCTTCGTCCCGGACACGGTCGTCGACCCGTTCGACACCGCCGAGCTCGCGCTCGCCAGCGGGATGGCGCGGCGGACCGCCCAGCAGCTGGTCTACTGCCTGCGCATCGGCGGGGCGCTGACCGCGGTCGGCAAGGCCGGCAACGCCCACCTGTACGCTCGGCTCGGCGCCCGCGACGCCGGCGCCGACGACGCGCCAGCCTAGTCATCCGCGCACGCGGTCCTGACGGCGGGCGCGCTTAGCTGCCGGCGCCGCGCAGCGTCGCGGCCCAGGCCGCCCGCAACGCCGCGTCGTCGAGGGGCACGACCCGCCGCCGCCGCAGGTCGACGAGGCGCGCCGCCGGCCGCACCCCGAGCACCCGCTCGACCGCCTCGACGTAGGTGCCCATCGCCACCGCGTACCGCTCTGGCCGCAGCGACCGGTCGGTCTTGTAGTCGTCGAGCCACCAGCGGTCACCGACGCGCACGAGCCGGTCGATCACCCCGTGCCACGTGCTGCCTCCGGCGTCGAAGGCGAACGGCAGCTCGGCGTGGTCCTCGTCGCGCCCGGCGGGCGGCGGCAGCACCGCGCCGTCGACGAGCGCCCAGTACCCGTCGATCAGCGCCGCGACCTCGGCGAGGAGCTCGTCGCGCGCCGCGCCAACGAACGGGAAGACGACCTCCTGCACGGCGAGCGCCTCGAGCGTCGCCGGATCGCTCGCGCGCCAGCCGCGCGCGACCGCGTCGTGGACCAGGGTCCCGACCGCCGTGCCACGGCCGGCGAGCACCTCCCCGAGGGCGCCGTCGTCGCCCGGCCGCTCCTCGGCGGACGCCCCCTCGGCGTCGTCGCCCCAGCCTCCGTCGGGCCCGTACAGGGGCGCCGGCCACGGCGCGCGCACCCGCGGCTCGGCCGCTCGGCCGGCGCCCTCGAGCGCGACCCAGGACGGGCTGACCACCGCCGGGTAGCGCGGCGGGCGCGGCACGTGGCCGAGCCAGGGCGCCGCGGCGAGCGGCGCCGGCGGGGTCGCCGGCGCCACCGGCGCCGCCACCGTCTCGTCCTCCAGATCGTGCTGCACGACCTCCACGCCGAGCGCCGCCGCCACCGGCCAGGTGCGGGGCGCGTCCGCCGCGCGTGGCCCCAGTCCCGCGCGGTGGAGCGCCCGCAGCCACGCGCCCGGTCCCGCGCGCCCCTGGACGCCGCTCAGGAGCAGCACCTCGCGGGGGCGGCTGACCGCGACGTAGAGCGCCCGCATGGCTTCCCCGTCCGCGCGTTCGCGGCGG
>JARGGE010000277.1 GCA_029210865.1 Trueperaceae bacterium | reverse complement strand
GGCGAGACGCTGGGCCTCGTGGGCGAGAGCGGCTGCGGCAAGTCAACGGCCGGCCGCGCCATTCTCCAGTTGCACCGCCCCACCGCCGGCCGTGTCTTCCTGGAAGACACAGACCTGACCCTCAGCAGCGCGGAGGAGCTGCGCGCCCTGCGGCCCCGCATGCAGATGATCTTCCAGGACCCCTTCGGGTCGCTCAACCCGCGCAAGAACCTGCTCGAGATCATCGGCGAGCCGCTCTACGTCCAGGGCGAGACCAGCCGGCAGAAGCGGATGGACCGCGTCGCCGAGCTGCTGACGCTCGTCGGCCTGCGGCCCGAGTACATGCACCGCTTCCCGCACGCCTTCAGCGGCGGGCAGCGGCAGCGCGTGGTCATCGCCCGCGCGCTCGCCCTAGAGCCGCGGCTCGTGATCGCCGACGAGGCGGTCTCGGCGCTCGACGTCTCGGTGCAGGCGCAGATCCTGAACCTGATGCTCGACCTGCAGCGGCGCCTCGACCTCTCGTACCTGTTCGTGGCGCACGACCTGAGCATCGTCAAGCACATCAGCCACCGGGTGGCGGTCATGTACGTCGGCAAGCTCGTCGAGCTCGCGCCCACCGAGGCGCTGTTCCACCGCCCCAAGCACCCCTACACGGCGGCCCTGATGAAGGCGGTGCCGGTGGCCGACCCCGACCTGCGCGCCGCGCTCAAGGGGCTGCCGGGCGAGGTCGCGAACCCCGCCAACCCGCCTTCGGGCTGCTACTTCCATCCGCGCTGCCCCTACGCCGTGGAGGCCTGCAAGCGCGAGACGCCGGCGCTGCGCGAGATCCAGCCCGGCCACTTCGTCGCCTGCCACCTGGCCGAGGACCTCGACCTGGCCGGCATCGGCGAGCTCGACGTGGCGCGCGCGCCCGACGCCGCGCCCGGTGCCCCCTCCGCACCCGGCGCCGCCATCGCAGCCGGTGCCGCCGGTGCCGCCTCGGCGGTGCCGTCGTGAGCGCCGCCCCCGACCCGGCGACCCCAGGACGGGTCGTCTGGCGCGGCGGGCGCCTGGTGCTGCCCGACCGGGTGGCCGACGGCCTCGCGTTGCTCACCGACGGCGACCGCATCGAGGCGGTGGCGCGCGACGGCGACGTCGCCGCCGACGTCCCGCGCCGCGACCTGGCGGGCGCCTACCTGCTCCCCGGCCTCGTCGACATCCACACGCACGGTGCGCTCGGCCGCTCGTTCCTCGACGGCGACGACGTCGCCTTCGAGACGATCGTGCGCGAGCAGGCGCGGCGGGGGGTCACCTCGCTGCTCGCGACCACCTCGACGGCGCCCTTCCACGACATCCTGACCGCGCTCGCGACCACCCGCGCCTGGATGACGCCCGATCCATCGGGTGCGCCCGATCCATCGGGTGCGCCAGGGCGGCCGGGCGCGCGCGTCCTCGGTGCCCACGTCGAGGGCCCCTACTTCGCCGCCGCCCAGAGCGGCGCGCAGGACCCCGCCCACCTGCGGAACCCGGACGACGGCTCGGTCGACGCGCTCCTCGAGTACGCCGACGCGATCCGTCTGGTCAGCTTCGCCCCAGAGCTGCCGGGCGCCGAGGCGCTCACGCGCCGCTTGGTGGCGCTCGGGATCGTCGCGGCCGCCGGCCACTCCTCGGCCACCGACGACGTCCTCGCGCGCTGCGAGGGCTTGGGCCTCAGCCACGTCATCCACCTGTGGAGCGGGCAGTCGACCACGGTGCGCGAGGGGCCGTGGCGCCGCCCCGGGCTGCTCGAGGCCTCGCTCGCCTCGGCCACCCTCACCGGTGAGATGATCGCCGACGGCAAGCACCTGCCGCCCACCCTGATGGCGCTCGCCTGGAAGGCCTTCGGCCCCGACCGGCTCTGCATCGTCTCGGACGCCACCAGCGGCGCCGGCCTCCCCGAGGGCGCGTCCTTCACCCTGGGCGCGCTGACCTACGAGGTGCGCGACGGCGTCGGCATGATGCCCGACCGCAGCGCTTTCGCCGGCAGCAGCACGCTGCTCGACGGCATGCTGCGGGTGGTCGTGCACCAGCTCGGCGTCCCGCTCTTCGAAGCGGTGCGCGCCGCCAGCCTCACGCCCGCGCGCGTCATCGGCGTCGACCGCGCCAAGGGGAGCCTCCAAGCGGGCAAAGACGCCGACCTGGCCGTCTTCGCTCCCGACCTCACCCCGCTCGAGACCGTCATCGCGGGCCGCACCGTCGCGCGCGGCCTGGAAGGAGCGCCCTCATGAGCCCCACCCCCATCCGCACCGAGCAGGTCGATCAGCTGCCCGTCCGCGTCTACGCCAGCGAGGCCGACATGGGCCAGGCCGCCGCCGACGACATGGCCGGCGTGCTGCGCGCGGCCATCGCCGAGCGCGGCGAGGCGAGCGTCATCGTCGCCACCGGCAACTCGCAGCTCGCCTTCCTGCGCGCGCTGCGCGTGGCCCCGGGCATCGACTGGTCGAAGGCGCACGTCTTCCACATGGACGAGTACATCGGCATCGACCCCGAGCACCGCGCGAGCTTCCCGCGCTTCCTGCGCGAGCACCTGCTGAGCCACGTCGAGGGCGCCACCTTCCACCCGGTCGACGGCGACCCCGAGCGCGTCGCCGCGACCTGCGCGGCGTACGAGGCCGCGCTGCGCGCCCACCCGGCCGACGCGGTGGCGCTCGGTTTCGGCGAGAACGGCCACCTGGCCTTCAACGACCCCCCCTTCGCCGACTTCGGTGACCCCGTCTGGGCGAAGGTCGTGCGCCTCGACCCCGTGAGCCGCCGCCAGCAGGTGGGGGAGGGGCACTTCGACGCGTTCGACGAGGTGCCGACGCACGCGATCACCCTCACCGTCCCGGCGCTGCTCGCCGCCAAGCGCGTGCTGTGCATCGTCCCCGAGGCCCGCAAGGCCGAGGCCGTGCGCGCGTGCCTGACCGAGCCGGTCTCGGAGGACCGGCCGGGGTCGGTGCTGCGCACCGTGCCGCACGCCACGCTCTACCTCGAGCCCGCGTCCGCCGCGAAGGTCTGACCCCCCTTGGCCGCGCACCCCAACGTGCTGGTGGTGATGGCGGACCAGATGAAGGCGACCGCCAGCCATGTGTACGGCAACCGCTTCTGCGCTACCCCCGGCCTGGAGCGGCTCGCCGCGCGCGGCACCCGCTTCGACATCGCCATCACGCCGCAGCCGCTATGCGTGCCGGCCCGTGTGGCGCTGTGGACCGGCGCCTGGCCGCACGCCACCGGCGCGCGCCGCAACGAGACGCCCATGCCGCCGGGCGCCGCCCACGCCTTCCGCGTGTGGAAGGAGGCCGGCTTCCACACCGCGCTGATCGGCAAGGACCACTGCTTCACCGACCCCGCCGATCACGCGCTGTTCGACGTCCGCTGCACCATCGGCCACGAGGGACTGCCGGAGGGCGGCGGCGCGCACGGGATGCCCTGGGTGGTGCCCGAGGCCGCCGTCTTCGCGGCGCACGCGGTGCGCCGTGCGATGCCGCGCCAAGGGGCCGCGGTGAGCTACGCCGTCTCCGACGTCGACCCCGAGGCCACCTCGAGCGGGCTGGTGGCCGCCCAGACCGAGGCCTGGCTGCACGAGCGGGCGGCGGCCGCCGCGGCCGGCGACGCGCGCCCCTTCGCCGCCTGGGTCAGCTTCCCCGACCCGCACACCCCGTACGAGGTGCCGCGGGTCTGGGCCGACACCGTCCCGCCCGCGTCGGTGGACCTGCCGCCGCGCGAGGCTCCGGACGCCGACCTGCCCGAGGGCACCCGCGTGCTGCAGCGCCTCAACGGCGTCGACGACGTCGCCGAGGCCGACCTGCGCGGGCTGATCGCCACGTACCACGCACAGGTGCGCTTCGTGGACGACGGCTTGCACCGCATCCTCGAGGCCCTCGAGGCCACGGGACTGGCCGAGCGCACGCTGGTGGTCTTCGTGGCCGACCACGGCGACTTCGCCGGCGAGCACGGAATGACGCGCAAGGGGGGCGCCTTCTACGACTGCCTGGTGCGGGTGCCGCTGGTCCTCGCCGGCCCCGGGGTGCCGGCGGGAGCGGTGGAGGACGCGCCCGTCTCGCTCGTCGACGTCGTCCCCACGCTGCTCGCGCTCCAGGGGCTGCCGGTGCCGGCGACCATGCAAGGACGGCCGCTCCCCACCGCCACCGACGCCGCCCCGCGCGAGGCAGCGTTCGCGGAGTACGGTGCCGGCGGCCCTGCCTGCACGCGCGCCGACTTGGAGCGCGCCGGGCTGACCGGCGGCCTCGAGGCCGGCCAGGCGACG
>JARGGE010000276.1 GCA_029210865.1 Trueperaceae bacterium | reverse complement strand
GTCGCGGGGGGGCTGCGGCTCACCGACCCCGGCGTCGACCTCGCGGTGGCCGTCGCGGTCGCGTCGGCGGTCACCAACCGGCCCATCGCGGCCGGGACGGCCGTCTTCGGCGAGGTCGGGCTGGCGGGCGAGCTCCGCTCGGTGGCCCAGGGGCCGCGCCGCGCCGCCGAGGCGGCGCGCGCCCAGCACCCCGACGTCGTCGGACCCCGCGGCAGCGGCGCCGTCGGCAGCTGGCGCGGCGCCCGCGACCTCGCCGCGGCCTTCGCGGCGCTCTGGGGTCGCCCGTGAGCCCGCTCGTCCCACGCACCGCCATCGCGGCGGCCGGCGCGGTCGTCGGCGCGGCGCTCGCCGCCGCGCTGCTCGAACGCGGCTGGCTGGTCGGGCCGAACAACCTGCTGTACCTCTCGGTCTTGGGGCTCCTGACCGGCTACCTCGTCGGCGCCCACCCCGCCGCGACCATCGCGACCGCGGTCGAGCGGCTGATGCGGCGCGTGGCGCAGGTACCGCCCGAAGCGGTGCTCGCGGCCGGCACCGGCGCTACGGTCGCGCTCCTGATCACCGTGCTGCTCAACAACGTGCTGGCCCCGGTGCCGGGCTTCACCTGGTACTGGTCGCTGCTCATCGCCGGCGTGCTCGTCGCCGCGGCCTCCTGGTTCTTCGTCGTGAACCGCCACCTGTTCGCGGTCGGCCGGCCCGGCGCCGCGGCGGTGGCCGCCGAGGCGCCGCCCACCGCCCTCCCGAAGGTCCTCGACACGTCCGCGATCATCGACGGGCGCCTGGTCGAGGTGGCCGACGCCCACTTCCTCGAAGGGCCACTGCTGGTGCCCCAGTTCGTGCTCGCCGAGCTGCAGCGGATCGCCGACGCGGAAGACCCCCTCAAGCGCCGCCGCGGGCGCCGCGGGCTCGAGGTGCTCGACCGGCTCGTCGCCCACGCCACCATCGAGGCGGAGGTCATCCACGACGACGTCGGCGAGGGGCCGGTCGACGACCGCCTGGTCAAGCTCTGCGTCCAGCGCGGCGCGGCGCTGGTGACCACCGACTTCAACCTGCACCGGGTGGCCGGCCTGCAAGGCGTACGGGTGCTCAACCTGCACCAGCTCGCCAACGCGGTCAAGGCCGCCTTCCTGCCGGGCGAGCGGCTCTCGCTCACGATCGTGCGCGAGGGGCGCGAGGCCGGCCAGGGCCTCGCCTACCTCGAGGACGGCACCATGGTCGTCGTCGAGGACGCCGCGCCGCTGGTCGGCCGGAGCATCGACGTCACGGTGACGAGCAGCCTGCAGACGCAGATGGGGCGCATGATCTTCGGGCGCCCGTCGGCCGACGCCGGCGCCGCGACCGACCCCGGCTGACCCACCGGACCGCACCGCCGACCCGGCGTTGGCGCCCGCTCCCGAAGCAGCTCCCGGCCCGTAAGCCGACCGCAAGGTCCCCGCAACGTACCTGTGCGCCTTCCCGTGCAACACCGCCGCCGTACGGTCCGCGGGTACCCGAGCCCGATCTGTCGGTACGACACCCCACGCCTGCCCGTCGCGGGCAGCCCAACGACCTGCGGTCGTTGGATCCGGAGGCCTTACGTGCCAAGACGCCGATCCATCCTGTTCCTCGTCTTCCTCGCGCTGAGCGCAGCGCTCGTCGCCTGCGGTTCGCCGACGCCGCCCGCGCAAGCCGCGCTCGAGTACGAGGCGACCGCAACCAGCGCCACCAGCGTCCGCGTCGTGTTCTCGGCCGCGGTCGACGACGCCAGCCAGGTCGCGAGCAACTACGCGATCACCCACGCCGGCGGCCCCGTCCAGGTCTTCTCCGCGCAGCGCGCGGCCGACGGCCGCACCGTGCTCCTGGGCACCGCGCGGCTCCAGGACGGCGTCAGCTACACCCTGGACGTCACCGGCGTCGGTGCCGCGCAGGGCGGCGCCTTGGGCACGTCGGCCTCGAGCTTCGGCGGCACGTCGGTGAACGCGCCGATCGTCGCTTCGGCCATCTCGCTCAGCTCCACCGAGGTGCTGGTGCACTTCGCCGACCCGCCCCCGGGCGCCGGCGCCGAGATGTCCGACATGGCGCTCGAGCCCCGGTACTACGACATCGTCGAAGCGTCCCCCACGCTCGACGAGACCTCCGACCTCACGATCACGTCGATCCGCTTCGCCGTGGACGGCCGGGGGGGCACCGACCGCACCCGCGTCATCCTCACCACCGAGCCGCAGACCGACACCGGTTACACGCTGCGCGTCACCAACGTCCTCACGCAGCAGGCCGACAAGGTCCTCGACCCCACGAACAACACCGCGGCGTTCCGCGGCATCCCGGCCAACGACACGATCCAGCCGACCGTCACGGGTGCGACCGCCATCGGCAACACCGAGGTGCTCGTCGACTTCAGCGAGCCCATGGTGGGCGCCGATCGGGCGGACCGCTACACGATCGAAGCCGACGACGGCAGTCCCCTCGAGGTCATCGCCGCCGCCTACGCCAACGCGCCCTACAACACCCAGGTGCTGCTGACCACCGCGCCGCAGCGCGACGAGCTCACCGTCTACACCGTGACCGTCACCGGCGTGACCGACCGGCAGGGCAACGCGATCGACCCCGCCGCCAACAGCGCCCAGTTCAACGGCGTCTTCCGCACCGGTCCGATCGACGGCGACACCACCGCGCCCCGGGTGGCGAACACCGGCTCGACGGGCAACACGACGGTGCTCGTCACCTTCACCGAGCCGATCGAGCAGGCCTCCGCCGAGAACGCCGCCCACTACCGCATCACCGCGCGGCTCGACGGCGCCACCGGGCCGAACGCGACCCTCGACGTCCTCTCGGCCACGCGCAGCGCCGACCGCACGACCGTCACGCTGACCACCCGCGCCCAGTCCGACCTGCTCTACACCCTCGACGTCACCAACGTGACCGACCTCGCGGGCAACCAGATCGCCCCGCCCGAGCTGCTCAACAACCCGAGCACGGTCACCTTCGTCGGCACCCCGCCGAGCGGGCCCCAGGACGACGAGGACGGCGACGGGCTCAGCGACGCCGCCGAGCAGGCCGGCTGGTTCGTCACCGTCCGCAACGCCGACGGCAGCACCCGCCGCTACGAGGTCACGTCGGATCCCACCCTCGCAGACACCGACGGGGACGGCCTGAACGACCTCGACGAGCGCATCTACATCACCGACCCGCGCTCGAGCGACACGGACGGCGACGGCATCGACGACTGGACCGAGCTCAACGTCTACTACACCGAACCCAGCCAGCAGGACACCGACGGTGACGGCCTCGTCGACGGCCTCGAGACCAACTTCTTCGGCACCTCGCCGCTGCAAGCCGACACCGACGGCGACCAGATCGACGACGGCGACGAGGTCGGCCTGCAGAACCGCAACCCGCTCATCGCCGACCTGCCCGCCTTCGACCTCCGCGTCGTCGGCGACGTTCAGCTGGGCCTCGACGTGCGCTTCACCGCCCAGAGCACGACCGGCTCGCGGGTGCTCGAGACGCGCAGCAGCCAGAGCACGCTCAGCTCCGAGTCGAGCCGCACCAGCGGTTCCGAGAACGCCAAGGCCACCGAGTGGTTCATCAACGCCGGCATCAAGGCCGGCCTCGAGTACGAGCCGCCGGTCAGCTTCAAGTTCACCGGTGAGGTCTCGGTCGACGGCGGCTACAAGGAGGCCACGACCACCTCGTTCAGCTCCTCCTCGGTCCAGGCGACCCAGCAGGCCCAGGCCGCCTCGCTCGGCACCGAGCGCGAGCTCCAGGACGGCGAGACCGTCACCCGCGAGGTGGTGGGCGCCAGCATGGCCGTGGCGCTCGAGCTCGTCAGCCTCGGCGACGTCGCCTTCACGGTCGAGAACCTGGTGATCACGGCGAAGCTCGTCGACCCGCGCGACCCCACCAGCTTCATCCCGATCGCGACCCTCACCAGCACCGCCACGGCGATCAACCTCGGCCCGGCGCCGGACGCCCGCGGACCGATCCGCTTCACCGCGGACGACCCTGCCCCCGCCCTGATCGAGGCGCTGCGCGAGAACCCGCGCAACCTGCTCTTCGAGGTCGCCAACTACGACATCGTCGCCGAGGGCGGACGCAACTTCACGTACACCTACCAGGACGTCAACGACCGCACCGCGACCTTCACGTTCGATTACGGCGGCCGGCGCGCGGCCGAGCTCTACCGCGTCGCCACGCCCGGCACCTTCGACGCGAACGGCGACCCGGTCGGGCCCGCCCTCTTCGAGCTCCTCGAGGACGTGCTCGACCTCGAGTACGTCG
>JARGGE010000275.1 GCA_029210865.1 Trueperaceae bacterium | reverse complement strand
TCAACGACTACTACCAGTACTTCGAAGGCTCCGGGGCCTGGCGTGACGACCCGGTCGGGGCGGCGGAGGAGATCGAGCGGGTCATCCCGGTGGTCAAAGCGCTGGTGGCCGAGATCGACCTGCCGGTCTCGATCGACACCTACAAAGCCGAGGTGGCCGCCGCCGCCCGCGCCGCCTTCGCCACGATCGGCGGCTGAACGGGGCCCATGGCGCTTCCTTCGCTCGACGACACGATCGCCGCGATCGCCACCGCGCCCGGGGCCGGCGCCATCGGCATCGTCCGCATCTCCGGTCCCGACGCCCTCGCCGTGGCCGCGGCCCTCTTCCGCCCCGCGACCGGGGGGAACGCGATCGAGCTGCGCGACCGCACCGCCACCTTCGGTCGCATCGTCGACGGCACGACCCCGGTCGACGACGCGCTGCTGCTGCCCTTCCGGGCGCCGCGCTCGTACACCGGGCAGGACGTGGTCGAGCTGCAGCTCCACGGCGGTCCAGCGGTCCTGCGCACCGCGCTCGAACTTGCCCTGCGCCACGGCGCGCGGGCGGCCGGCCCCGGCGAGTTCACGCTTCGGGCGGTGGTCCACGGCAAGCTCGACCTCGCGCGCGCCGAGTCCGTCGCGGCGATGATCGAGGCACGCTCGGACGCCGCCCGCCGCCAAGCCAGCGTCGGGCTGGCCGGCGGGCTCGGCCGCGCGCTCGCCGCGGCGCAGCGCGACCTCACCGCGGCGTACGCCCACCTGGTGGCCGCGCTCGACTACCCGGAGGAGGGGGTGCCGGAGGCCGACGTCGCCGCGCACGTCGCCCGCGCCCGCGAGCGCCTCGCCCGGCTCCTGGCCACCGCGCGCGCGGGGCGCTTCGCGGCCCACGGCGCCCGCCTCGCCCTCGTCGGGCGACCCAACGCCGGCAAGTCGAGCCTGCTCAACGCCCTGCTCGGCTACGAACGTGCGCTGGTGGGGGCCGCCCCCGGCACCACCCGCGACTACCTCGAGGCACTGCTCGAACTCGGCCGCGTCAGCGTCACGGCGATCGACACCGCCGGCCTGCGCGCGACCGAGGACGAGGTAGAGGCGGGCGGCGTCGCGCTCGCCCGCTCGCTCGCGGACGCCGCCGACGTCGTCGTCGCGCTCGTCGACGGTGGGCGGGCGCTCGACGACGACGACCGCCAGCTCCTGGCGGACCTCGATCCGGCGCGGACGGTGTGGGTGGCGAGCAAGGCCGACCAGCCGGCCGCCTGGCCCGACGACGCGCTGGGCGTCGCCGTGGTGCGCGTCTCGAGCCTCGACGGCCACGGGTTGGACGAGCTCAAGCGGCGGCTCGAGGAGCGGCTGCTCGGCGACGCCGCCGGCGAGGAGGCCTGGGTGACGTCGGAGCGCCACGCGGACGCCCTGCGCGACGCGATCGCCGCGCTCGACCGGGTGCCGACCGCGCCGCACGACCTGCAGGGGCTCGACCTCGAGACCGCACTGCGGGCGCTGGACCGGATCACGGGGCGCGGCGACGTGGTCGAGGCGACCTTGGACGAGGTGTTCGCGCGCTTCTGCGTCGGCAAGTGAGGCGCAGGCGCCGCCGCCGTGGCGTCAGGCCGCGACGGCCGCCTCGGCCTCTTCCGCGGCGGCGCGGACCGACGCGGGGAACGCCGCGGTCACGCGCTCGAGCACCGCGCGCGCGGTGAACTCGATCATGTGCAGCAGCGCACGCCCGCCCCAGCGCTCGGGCTCGGGCAGGCGCAGGTGGACGCGCACGTCGAAGCGGTAGCCGACGCGGCTGCCGCCGGGCTGGGCGACGACCTCGGCCTCGCCGTGCACCTCGGCCCAGCCGGGTCCGGCAGGCGCCAGCGGCCGCCCCACCAGACGGGCGCCCGACTCGGTCACCACCAGCTCGCTCTCGAAGGGCAACGAGCGTTGTCCAAGGAAGGAGGCGTTGACCGGCAGCGTCGCGCGCACGAGCGTCGGGTCGCCCTCGACGAGGGTGAGCTCCTCGAGGAAGCTCGCGCGCGCGAGGCTGCGCTCGACGTCGCGCACGAAGGCGAGCGCCTCGCTGCGCGGCAGCGCGAGGTCGAAGTCGAAGGCGACCTGGTGGTCGAGGGTCACCGCCGGACCCCCGGGAGCGCCGCGGCGCCGGGAGCCCGAAGCGTCGGCACCGGCGTCATCGGCCGCGGGGCCCGACCCACTCGACGCGGAGCTCGTCGGCGTCGATCGCCGCGGCGAGCTCCTCTTCGGTGGCGTTGCGCAGGCGTGGGAGTTCGGCGAAGGCGGACGCGCTGGTGGCGAAGCCGACACGGACCGTGACCGGCCCCTCGTCGGCGCGGCCGATGCGCCAGAGCAGCGCGCCCGCCAGGTCGTCGAGGGCCTCGGCCTCGAGGCCGAGACCGTCCAGCACCCCGCGAACGCGCGTCGCTACGTCGGACATGGGCGAAGCCTACCGCACGGCTCGGCGGGCGCGCGTCCCGTGCGCGGCGCGCGGTCCGACGGCGCTCGCGCGCCCGCGACCGTGCTAGCTTGACGGACGTGCCCGACGGCGGTCCCTCCCCCTCCGCGCGCGACCTGCCGCGACCGAGCGACGCCCCCCGCGGGGCCGTGGCCGACGCCGCGACCGGCGCCGCACCCGATGTCGCGACCGGTGCGGGCCGCGCCCGGCCCCTCGGCACGCTGGCGCGCGGCGTCCTGATGGGGCTCGCCGACGTGGTCCCGGGCGTCTCGGGAGGCACGATGGCGCTGCTCGTCGGGATCTACCCCCGCCTGATCGCCGCGCTCGCCGCGCTGACCTCGGGGGTCACCTGGCGAGCGCTCGCCGACCGCCGCTGGCGCGCCGCCTGGCGCGCCGTCGACGGCGCCTTCCTGGCGACGCTCGTCGCCGGGATCGCGCTGGCCGTGATCGCCGCCGCCGGGCTCGTCGAAGCGGCTCTGGAGGCCTACCGCCCGTGGGTGTACGCCGCCTTCCTCGGGTTGGTCGCCGCCTCCACGGTGGTGGTCGCGCGCCAGGTCCGGCGGCGCGGCACGGCCCAGGTCGTCGCCTTCGCCGCGACCGGCGCCGGGGCCTTCGTGCTGGTGGGGCTCGCGCCGGTCGCGACGCCCGAGGGCGCCTGGTTCCTGGTGCTCACCGGCGCGGTCGCCATCTGTGCGCTCGTCCTCCCGGGGGTCTCGGGGGCCTTCCTGCTCGTGCTGCTCGGCCAGTACGAGCGCGTGCTGGGCGCCATCGCCGGCGGCGACCTGGTCGCGCTCGCGCCCTTCGCGATCGGCGCGGCCGTCGGCCTGCTCGGCTTCGCGCGGCTGCTCGCCGGCTGGCTCCGCCGCGCCCCCGACACGACGCACGCCATCCTCGCCGGCTTCCTGGCCGGCAGCCTGCGGCGCGTCTGGCCGTGGCAGGGGCCCGAGGGCGACCGGCTCGCCCTCTTCGCCCCGCCGGACGCGGCCGCGGCGCTCGCCGCCGCGGCGCTCACGCTCGCCGCGTTCGCCGCGGTGCTCGCGCTCGAAGTCTGGAGCCGGCGCGCCCGCTGAACGTTCTCATCCGCTTCATCGACGTCTCCGACGCGCGTCATCACGACGATGCACGATGGCGCTAGGAGGTCCCGTGCCCATGCGTCCATCCCCCATCGAACCCCACCCGTCCACCCCCCGCGTCCGGACCGGCGCCGCGCGGCCCACCGCCGCCCGCGGCGCGATCCACCCGCTGGCCTGGGCCCTCACGGCCACCCTCGTCCTCGCGGCGACGGTCGCGGGCCAGACCCAGGCGCAGGTCACGCCGCTCGACGAAGCGCAGGCGCTGCTTCAGGACGAGGCGAACACCGTCTCGGTGGTCGAGACCTACGGTCCCAGCGTCGTCTCCGTCACCGTCGAGGTGCAGGGCCAGGCGGTCGACCCGTTCGCCGGGCTGCGCGAGCAGATCCCGCCGCAGTTCCGCGACTTCTTCAGCCTCCCCGCCCCGCCGAACGGGAGCCAGCTGCGCCAGGGCTCGGGCAGCGGCTTCGTCGTCGCGGGCGGGCGCCTGATCACCAACTACCACGTCGTCCGCGACGCCCTGGAGGACGGCGGCGTCACGCTGCGCGAGGGGGCCCGCGTGCGGATCACCTTCGCCGGCGACGACGAAGGCTTCGACGTCCGCGTCGTCGGGGCGAACCCCGACGTCGACCTGGCACTCCTCGAGCTCGTCGACCCGGCGGCGGCCCCGCCCGTCGCGCCGATCCCGCTCGGCGACGGCGCGGTCCGCGTCGGCCAGAAGGCGATCGCGATCGGCAACCCGTTCGGCCTCGCCAACACCGTCACCAGCGG
>JARGGE010000274.1 GCA_029210865.1 Trueperaceae bacterium | reverse complement strand
CTGTCGGTGTCCTGCACGCGGTAGAAAAGGACCACCACCTTCACGCCGGCGGGGGCACTGGCGCCGGCGCGGAAGGTCACTTGCTGTGGATCGCAGCTCGCGCCGCCGTAGTAAACCCGCCCGGCGGAGGGCGGAAGACCGGTCACGCCGCCCGGCGGAACCGTCGGGCTGGGCGTGGGCGTGGGGCTAGGCGTGGGCGTGGGGCTGGCGGTTGGTGTGTGTGTCGCGC
Organism: Trueperaceae bacterium; assembly: GCA_029210865.1. Classification (GTDB taxonomy): domain Bacteria; phylum Deinococcota; class Deinococci; order Deinococcales; family Trueperaceae; genus JAABTL01. The sequence goes on along the minus strand of JARGGE010000274.1, from coordinate 4,045 downwards.
TCGCCTCGCTGGTCGTCGCCGCGCTCGTCGCGCCCCTCGCCCGACGCGCGGTCGCCGTCGCGGTCGTCCGTCCGAACCGCGTCGCCGCGGGCCGCGCCGTCGCGCTCGTCGCGATCGCCACGCGCCTCGCGGTCGCCACGCGTCGACCGGTCGACGCCTTCGCCAGACGACGCGGCGGCGTCCGACGCATCAACGGCCGCGCCGCCATCGCTCTCGGGCGCCTTCGCGGCCGCCTTGGGCGGGCGCCCCCGGCGCGGCTTCGCCACCGCGGCGTCCGCCGCGTCGGCCGGCGCCGGCGCGGTGTCCGCGGCCGGCTCCGGGGCACTCGCGGCCTTGGGCGGGCGACCGCGGCGCTTCGCGGGCTTCGCCTCGCCGGCGTCGGCCGCCGGGGCCTCGCTCGCCACGGGCGCGCTCGCCGCCACCTCGCTCGCGTCGCTGCCTTCGGTCTTCTTGCGGGCTCGTGGGGTCATGGGTCTCCTCGAGGAGAGGCCGGGCGGTGCGGGCGACCGGATCGACACGGTGCCGGCGACGCGCGGCCGCTGGGCGTCGGCAGACGCCGAACGGTGGGACGGTCAGGAGCGCCTTCGACGCAGGTCGTCCTAGAACGGCCCGCAGGTGCGGGTCCGCGGTCCACCTGGACGAGGAACGCCCGACGGCGCGACCGACGACTTGTGCTTCGAAGAGGGGGGCAGACGGCGCCTTGACGCTCCCGGAGGCCGACTGCTACGTTGCATCCTACACGCCGTCGCCCGGCCTGTAAAGCACCCGCGATGCGGGTGGACAGGGCGAGCGCCGGCGGGGCCGAGACGGGAACGAGTACGCGGTCGCGAGCCCCCACAGCGAGTCGGGGACGGTGCGAGCCCGGCGGCAGGCCGACCGCGGAAGATCCTCCCCGAGCCCGTGCGCCGAAGCCGCGCCGCGTCCACCGGACGCGCGCGACGGTGGTAAGCGCGCCGGTCGACGCCCGTCATCGCGTCGCGTCCCTCGCGTCCCGTTCAACGGCGTGGCGGACGAGAGGCCGGTCCAGCGCGACCGGCGAAGTCGGGTGGTACCGCGCCCCTCCCACGGCGCCCCGACGCGAACGCGCGGGGCGTCGTGCCCTGCCGCGTCGCCGCGCGCGTGGGAAGGAGCCCCGATGCCGGACCCCGACCGTTCCGACCTACCGTTCGACCCCGTCTCCAGCGACGTCCGCTTCCCCGACCTCGAGCGCGAGGTGCTCGCCTTCTGGCGCGAGGCCGACGTCTTCCGCGCCTCGCTCGAGCGCCCCGCCCCCAGGGGGAACTGGGTGTTCTACGAGGGACCGCCCACCGCGAACGGCAAGCCGGGCGTGCACCACGTCATCAGCCGCGCCTTCAAGGACCTTTTCCCGCGTTTCAAGACCATGCAGGGCTTCCACGTCACCCGCAAGGGGGGCTGGGACACCCACGGGCTGCCGGTCGAGATCGCGATCGAGAAGCGGCTCGGCTTCAAGAGCAAGCAGGAGGTCGAGGACTACGGCATCGCGGAGTTCAACGCGCTCTGCCGCGAGTACGTCTTCGAGAACATCCGGGACTGGAACGAGATGACCGAGCGCATCGGCTACTGGGTCGACCTCGAGGACGCCTACGTCACCTACGACCCCGGGTACGTCGAGTCGTGCTGGTGGGTCATGAAGGAGCTCTGGGACCGCGGCCTGCTCACCGAGGACTACAAGGTCACCTGGCACTCGCCCTCCTCGAACACGACCCTCGCCTCGCACGAGGTCTCGCTCGGGTACCGCGAGGACGTCCCCGACCCCAGCGTCTACCCCGCCTTCCGCGCGCTGGCCGCCGACCTGCCGGCCCGCGGTCTGCCGGTCGCCGAGGACGACGACGTCGCCTTCCTCGCCTGGACGACCACGCCCTGGACGCTCGCGGCCAACACCGGCCTCGCCGTGCACCCCGAGGCCACCTACGCGCTGGTGGCGGCGCCGGTGCGCCGCGGCGACGGCCCCCTCGAGCGCCGCTACGTGCTCGCCGAAGCGCTCGTTGCTGTCATCTTCGACGGGACCCCGCACGAGGTGCTGGCCACCTGCCGCGGCGCCGACCTGGTGGGGGCGCGCTACCTGCCCTTGCTGCGGGGCCGCCCCGATGCGGCCGACGCGCCCGACCTGGAGGGCTGGCGCGTCGTCGCCGACGACTTCGTGACGCTCGACGACGGCACCGGCGTCGTGCACCTGGCGCCCGCGTACGGCGACCTCGAGGTCGGCCGCCGCCACGGACTGCCGACCTACTGGTCGGTCGACCTGACCGGAGCGGTGCTGCCCGAGGTGGCGCCCTTCGAGGCCGACGGCACCGCGAGCGCACCCGAGGACGCCGGCCCGTACGCCGGGCGCTGGTTCAAGAACGCGGACGACGCGATCACCGTCGACCTCGAGGCGCGCGGCCGGATGTTCCGGCACGGCACCATCCTCCACACGTACCCGTTCAACTGGCGCGACGGGCTGCCGCTCATGAACGTCGCGAAGAAGAGCTGGTACATCCGCACCAGCCACCTCAAGGACCGCCTGCTCGCCACGAACGACGCGATCGGCTGGCACCCCGACCACATCCGCACGGGGCGCTTCGGCAAGTGGCTCGAGAACAACGTCGACTGGGCGCTCTCGCGCGAACGCTACTGGGGCACCCCGATGCCGGTGTGGCGCGCCGAGGACGGCGACACGATCGTCGTCGGCAGCGTCGCCGAGCTCGCGCAGCTCGTCGGCCGCGACCTCACCGGGCTCGACCTGCACCGCCCGGCGGTCGACGAGATCACCCTCGAGCGCGACGGCAAGACCTTCCGGCGCGTGCCCTACACCGTCGACGTCTGGTTCGAGTCGGGCGCCATGCCCTACGCGCAGTGGCACTACCGCGGCGCCTCGTCGCCCCCGGGCGCCGAGGAGGCGCTCGCCACGCACTTCCCGGCGGACTTCATCTGCGAGGCCATCGATCAGACCCGCGGCTGGTTCTACAGCCTGCACGCGCTCGGCACGCTCCTCACCGACGCCGGCGACGGCGACCGCGCCGCCGGGCCGCTCCACCACCTCGCCGGCACCACCAGCGCCTTTCGCAACGTCATCGTCCTCGGTCACATCGTCGACGAGCAGGGCGAGAAGATGTCGAAGTCGAAGGGCAACGTGGTCGACCCCTGGACGGTGCTCGACGCCCAGGGCGCGGACGCGCTGCGCTGGTACCTCTACGCCTCGAGCCCGCCCGAGGCGACGAAGCGCTTCTCCCAAGCCCTGGTCGAGGAGACCCAGCGCGACGTCTTCATGACCCTGTGGCACACGTACGCCTTCTTCGTCCTGTACGCCAACCTCGACCGCCCCGACCTCGCCGCCGCGCCGCCCCCCGCCGAGCGGCCGCTCATGGACCGCTGGCTCCACGCGCGCGTCCAGGCGCTGGTGCGCGACGTGACCACCGACCTCGAGGGCTTCGACGCCACGGCCGCGGCGCGGCGGATCCGCGACGTGATCGTCGACGAACTGTCGAACTGGTACGTGCGCCGCAACCGGCGGCGCTTCTGGAAGGGCGACGGCGCCGCCGACGCGCTCGCCGCCTACGCGACGCTCCACGAGGCCCTCGTCGCGATCGCCACGCTCATGGCGCCGCTCACGCCCTTCCTCTCCGAGACGCTCTACCGCAACCTCGTCGCGCGCCGCGACCCGACCGCCCCCGTCAGCGTCCACCTCGTCGCCTGGCCGACGGTCACCGAGGGCGCGATCGACGAGGACCTGCTGCGCGACATGCGCACGCTGCAGCGCGTCGTCGAGCTCGGTCGCGCCGCCCGCGCCGCCTCCGGCCACAAGGTGCGTCAGCCGCTGCCCGAGGTGCTCGTGCGCGTGCCGAGCGAGGTCGAGCTCGAGGGCCTGCGCCGCCTCGAGGACGCGCTGCGCGACGAGCTGAACGTCAAGGCGGTGCGCTACCTCGAGCCCACCGCGGCCTTCGTCGACTACGACGTCAAACCGCACCTGCCGAAGGTGGGCAAGCGCCTGGGCAAGCGGGTCCCCGCGGTCCGCGCGGCGCTCGCCGCAGCCGACGGCCGGGCG
>JARGGE010000273.1 GCA_029210865.1 Trueperaceae bacterium | reverse complement strand
TCGTCGGCGTCGCGTTCGACGCGCACGGCGACCAGCCCGGCCGGCTCCTCGAAGCGCAGCCAGCCGTCGTCGTCGCGCCCCAGGCCCGCGAGCATCACCGCCGTGCCGACGTTGGGGTGGCCGGCGAAGGGCATCTCGGCGACGCGGTTGAAGACCCGCACCCGGGCGGTGTGCGCGGGGTCGTCGGGCGGCAGCACGAAGGTGGTCTCGGAGTAGTTGGTCTCGGCCGCGATCGCCTGCATCTCGGCGTCGCTGAGCCCGCGCGCGTCGGGGAAGACCGCCAGCGGGTTGCCGCCGAAGCGCGCGTCGGTGAAGGCGTCGGCCGTCACGTAGGGCAGCACCCGCCCCCCGGCGGGCCGGGGCGCGACGCGCTCGAAGTGCTCCACGGTGGGGAAGGGGTCGTAGAAGCCGTGGAGCCGTGCGCGCCACTCGGGGTACTCCGCGGAGCGGCGGAAGCCGGACTCGTGGTCGGCGACGGTGCGCCAGCGCATGTGCAGCGCGTAGCGCCCGGGCGCCTCGAGGCAGCGCAGGAGTTCGTGGCCGAGGTCCCGGGTTGGCGGGAGAGCAGCCGCTGCGCGCCGTCGAAGGCCGCTTCGAAGGCGGCCTCCTGCCCGGCGCGCACGGAGAGCATCGCGATCTTGAGGACCATGGGGGCAGGGTACGGCGTGGCCGGGGCGGTGTGCCTTGGGCAACGCCTCCGCGAGGGACCTGGGTTACGCCGCGCCCGCCCAGCGAGACTCCGTTGGGCGGGCGTTCTGGACGTGGAGGGTCCGCGAGGGCGCTAGCGCCAGTCGAGGATCAGCGCTTCGGGCGCGATCGTGTGCTTGAGGCCGCCGCCGTTGTCGACGACCGCGAGACCGAACGGGAGCCGCCGGCGCACGGTGAACCGGACGTCGTCCTCGTGGCCGGTGTCGAGCGGCCGCCGCATGACGACGACCCAGGTACCGTCTTCCCACGTGCCCTGGGTGTCGATGTCGCCGCGCGAGCCGACGGCGCGCTCGAGCACGTACCCGGGGATGAGCGCGCCGGCCGCCAGCAGGGTCGGGTCGATGGCCACCGCTTCGGAGGCGAGGAGGTAGCGCGCGTCCGCGCCGAGCGAGCCCATGAAGGCCGGTCCGTCGCCGGCCTCGTTCGCGTTCGTACGATACCCACCCGATTCCTTCGCGTCGCCGTGCCGCGAGCTCTCGATGTCGCTCGGGTCCCGCAGTTCGCCCCACCACTTGTCGTCGACGTACCCGGCGCCGTTGGTCCGGCTCGCCTTCCATTGCCAGGCGTCGTACGTCAGGGACGGGTTGTCGGATCCCATCCACCACGTCGAGCGATCGTCGCCGCTGCTGTGGCACGCGGCCGTGCAGCCTCGGCTCGCGAAGTCCGCGTTGTTCTGGATCGGCCAGGTGAAGAGCAGGCGGTCCTCGTCGCCGGACTTGGCGAAGGTCGCGCCGTCGAACGTCCACGCGTTCTTGAAGATGCTCTCGGTGGCGTCCGCCCACTCGGCCCGGAAGGCGATGGTGTCGCCGTCTTGGACGGCCTGGAGCCGCACGACCGGGCCGGCGGGCTCGCCGGGTACCGCGGCCGCGGTCGCGACCTCGAGCACGGGAGCGTCGTTCCAGATGGCGGCGCTGGCATCGAGCGACGTCGCGTTGACGCGGGCCACGCTCAGGACGTTGTTCTGAGCGAAGGTCAGGCCCATCAGGAGTGCGAGCGTGAGGAAGAAGATCGGGGCGTGCTTTCTCATGGGAGCTCCTCCGTGTGGAAGCGCATGGAACCGAGATGGCGAGCGGTCCGTCCTCGTCTCGATCGGTCGAGGTTCGTGGACCGTGGCGAACGTGGAAGGGCGTGCTACCACGCGATGACGGTCAGCCACAGGATGATGACCGTGTAGGCGATGGCGACGCCCGTGGTGATCGGCTTCTTCCAGGGTCTGCGCTCCTCTCCACGGTCGACGAAGGGCAGCGCGATCATGGTCCCGAAGATGAACAGCGGGATCGCGACGGTGGCGACGGGTTCGAGCGCTCCCGGGAAGTACTTGAGCGCTTGGAAGTAGAACAGGAAGTACCACTCCGGTCGCGGCACGAAGTTGCTGCTCGTCGGATCCGCCGGGAAGTCGAGCGGAGCCCCCTGCGACCAGCTGAAGTACACCAGCACGGCCAGGATGCCGAGGCCGAAGACCGCGTCCGTGACCACCCAGTGGGGGAAGAAGGGGACGAACTTCTTCGAGTTGCGCTTGGCGCTCTCGGTGATGGCCGGCGCCATCCCGTGGAACCGCAGCTGGAAGATGTGCGCGACGATCAGGATCCCCACCAGCGCGGGCAGCAACATCGCGTGCGTGGCGTAGAAGCGCGACAGGGTCGCCTGGCCCAGGTCCGCGCCGCCGCGCATCAACTGCATGAGGGTCGGCCCGATCCAGGGTACCGAGCCGGCGATCTCGCTACCGACCTTCGTCGCCCAGTAGCCCTTCTGGTCCCACGGCAGCAGGTAGCCGGTGAAGCTGAAGACCAAGACCAGGAACAGCAGCAACACGCCGGTCATCCAGTTGATCTCGCGAGGCTTCTTGTACGTGCTGAAGAAGTAGGTTCGCAGCATGTGCAGGGCGGCGAGGATGACCATCGCGCTGGAGCCGTAATGGTGCACGCCGCGAACCAGCCAACCCAGCGGTACCTGGTAGGTGATGTAGTCGACGCTGTTGTACGCGCCCTCCGTGCTCGGGTCGTAATAGAAGACGAGCAGGATGCCGGTCACGACCTGCAGCAAGAAGGTGATCGCGGTCAAGCCGCCCAGGGTGTACAGCAGGTTCTTGTGGACGTACTTGGGCACGGGGTAGTTGAAGAAGCCGCGGACGGGGCCGCTCAGGCCGGTCCGTTCGTCGATCCATCGAGCGATCCGGTTCATGTTCGCCACCCCACCTAGACCAAGACCTTGACGATGCCGTTCTCGACCTTGGCGTCCACGCGCTGAAGCGGCCTCGGCGGGGGTCCGCTGACGACCTCGCCCTCGCGCGTGAAGAAGCCGGCGTGGCACGGGCACGCGAAGTGGTCGGCGTCCTCTTGCCACTGCACGCTGCACCCGAGATGCGTGCAGGTGCCGTCCAGGACCACGAACTCCTCGTTGTCGTCCGTGTAGGCGTAGAGCACGCCGCGCCGTTCGCTGTCGCGCCAAGCGTCAGCGACGGTGATGCTGTAGACATGCCGTTGGACCTTCCCCGTGGGGAAGTCCGCGGCCGTCCCGAGTTCGACCCAACGCTGCGCCTTGGGTTCCAGGGCGTTCCCGACCAGGAAGCGCCCGGCCGTCCCGAGCGTGGCGACTCCGCCCAACCCGGCGACCCCCCAGAACAGCGCGCCCAAGACCTTGCGGCGGGAGACCGCTTCGGTGTCCCACTGGCCCTTCTCGTCGTCCAGTGGTGGAAGCTCGTTGTCTGCCATCCAGCGCCTCCGTTGAATCCACGTTCGTTCGTCGTGTGGGTGACGTCGTATCGGAGCTACTGGGAAGTTGCTACGTCGCGTGCGGCGGCCAATCCCTCGCGTGCCAGTGAGCGGAGCGCCGAGGTGCGCGTTCAGGACGGCAGCCCGCAGGAACGGGCGCGCCGAGTCCAGTCCAAGGGGTCACCAAAGGGCCGCAGGACGAGTGGAGGCCGGATCCGTGGTCTCTGTGCGTTGTCTGGAGCATCGTGGCCTCCAACCTCGTGACCGCGCAAGGATACGAGAAGCGACCATCGCCCGCAAGTGAATTTGTGCCTGTGTCCACCGTTGCGGGTCGCCCACGGGCGGCGGCGCCGTAGGCTTCCCTCGAGGAGACCCCACCATGCCCGAAGCCTGGCGTTCGATCGTCGCCGCCGCGCTGGACGCGCGGGAGGCCCACGTCCCCTTCGAGCGCGCGGTCGCCGACCTGGCGCCCGAGCTGCGCGGCCGTCGCCCCGAGGGGCTGCCGCACTCGGCTTGGGAGCTGGTCGAGCACGTGCGGCTCGCGCAAGCCGACCTGATCGCCTACCTGGAGGACCCGGGGTACGCCGCGCCCGCCTGGCCCGACGACTACTGGCCGGCGGCGCCCGGGCCGGCCAGTGAGGCCGCGTGGGAGGAGGCGGTCGCGGCGGTGGGCGCCGGCCGTGCGCGGCTGAAGGCGCTGCTGCTCGACCTGCCCGACCCCACCGCGACCATCCCCGGGGGCGGCGCGCACACGTACCTGCGGACGGTCCTGGTGGCGCTGGACCACGAGGCGTACCACGTGGGTCAGATCGTGCTGGTGCGGCGGCTGTTCGGGGCGTGGGCGGGGTAAACCGGGCGGGTTCCACGCGGGGTGCGGCATCGGAGCGATCA
>JARGGE010000272.1 GCA_029210865.1 Trueperaceae bacterium | reverse complement strand
CCATCGACCTCGGCACCACCAGCATCGACCGGACCAGCACGCCCAACGCCGAACAGGCCAGCATCCTCGCGGCGCTCAAGGCCGAGGCCATGCCGAACCTGCGCGCCTTGTGACAACACTTCTACCGAAGTGCGTCACAGACACTAGTCACCCACCAAACTGTTGAAGATGGGGCAGCGGGCGGGACCAGCTCAAGAACGGCGCCCGCCGCTACCTCAAGCTGAGTGGCGCCACCGCCGAGATCGACTTCAACAAGGTCCAATAGGACGCGCGGTACGACGGGAAGTGGGTGCTGCGCACCACGACCTCGCCGCCGCCGGAGCAGGTGGCGCTCGCGTACCGCGGCCTATGGCGCGTCGACAACGCGTTCCGCACCCTCAAGACGCCGCTCGAATTGCGGCCGCTGTTCCACACCAGCGAAGCTGGCGTGCGCGGGCACGTGCAAGCCTGCGTGCTCGCCTACGGCCTCGTGCGCGTCATCGAGGATCGGCTCGACGCCGCCGGCCTCGACCTGAACGCCAAGGACGCCCTGCACGCGCTCGAGAACATCCAACACGTCACCATCGACCTCGGCAACACCGCCAGCCTCGACCGCACCAGCACGCCCAGCGCCGAGCAGGCCGGCATCCTCGCCGCGTTCCGGTCAGCTACCCAATCTGGCTGGATGCCCTGCGCGGCAAGTCGGCGGATCGAACCGACGAGCTCCTCCAGCGTGTGGGAGGCGTCGGCCTACCGACCACGGTGTGCATCGATCGACGTGGCATCGTTCGTAAGGTTCGCGTGGGCGAGCTCAGCCGCGCCGTCATGGAGGACGTGGTTCAGCGCCTGCTGTCGCGCTGAGTGCCCAACGGCGGTGCGCCAGCCGTGTCGATCGCGTCGACCTTCGCGTCGGCCTCCTCCGTGCCGACCTCCGGCTCGCGTGCGTCGCACGCGTCGAAGATGCGGACGATACCGAGCTCGTCGAGCCTGCGCGCGGTCACGGTCGAGAACCCGGCGCCTTCGACCAGCCGTTGCGTCTCGCGGTTCAGGTTGGCGCCGGTCAAGCGAACGGCGAGCGGGTTCAGCCGATCGAACAGCCACCCGAGCGCGGGCGGGTCGGGACGCTGGTGCTCGAGCATGCGGAGGTGGCCTCCGGGCTTGAGCACGCGCCGAGCCTCGGCGAGGCCCGCGTGCGGCTCGGCAACGGAGCAGAACACGCAACTCGTCACCACGGCGTCGAACGACGCCGTCTCGAACGGCAGGGCGCGCATATCCGCTTGCACGAACGTCGCGCCGATCCCGAGCTGCCGTGCGCGGGCCCGCGCACGCTTCAGCATGCTCGGTGCGACGTCCACGGCCGTCAGGACCACGTCGGCGGGGTACAGCGCGAGGTTGCGACCGGTGCCGACGCCGAGTTCGAGAACCTGCCCGGACAGGCCCGAGATCAGATCGCGACGCCACGCCCTGAGCGCCAGCCACTCCATCGGCGTTTCCATGGCGTCGTAGAAGAGCGCGTTCCGGTCGTAGATCTGCGTCACGCGAGCTTGCGAAAGGGTGTTTCGGTCAGGAGTGGGCATGCGTTGCCTCCTGCGAAGACCGGTCGGGGCTGCCGAGTGGACGGCAGCCCCGACCGGTTTCCGCCGTCACGGCGTCAGGGCGCCCGGGCGTCCAGGGGTGCATTGGAGAACGCGACACCGAAGGTGCCAGGACCGGTCGAGCTGGTGCGGATCGGCGCGGCACGTTCGACGTTCACGAGGGTGACGGTCTCGTCCGCAGCGTTCGCCACCGCAAGCCATGCCCCATCCGGGCTGATGTCGAGCTGCTCGGGCGACGCGCCGACGGGAACGGTCCGCTCGACGTCACCGCTTGCGGGGTCGACGTAGGCAACGGCGTTCGCGCCGCTGAGGGCGACGTACAGGCGAGATCCGTCGGGGGCGAGCCGTAGGCCGTGCGGTCCCGCCCCGACCGCGAACGTCTGCACGTCGCCCGAGGCGAGGTCGATGCGACTCACGGTCCCGTCCGCCTTGTTCGTCGCGTAGGCCACGGCATCGTCATGATCGAGGATCAGGCCACGAACCTTGTTTCCGACCGCGAAACGGTCGACGATCGCGCGTGTCTCCGTATCGACGACGAGCACTTCGTTGCTGCCCGCAGCGGCGATCAGAAGCCGCGTCCCGTCCGCCGTGATGGCCGCGTCGTGGGGTTCGGGCACGCCCGTCACCGTCTCGATGACCGTCCATGAACGGGTGTCCACGATCGAGACCGAGTCCTCGTCCGTATTGGTGACGTAGACGCGGGTGCCGTCTTGGCTTGGGACGGGGTGCGTTGGGCCCGCTCCGACGGCGACGCGTCCCACCACGTCGCCGGACGAGGTGTCGAGCGCCCACAGGCTGTTCGTAGCGAGGGGCGAGGCGTCCGGTCGGCCTGCATGGGCAGCGCCGTCGTCGTCCGGCAAGTCGTGCCCACCGGCGTTGACGACGTACATGGTGGATCCATCCGGGCTCAATTGCAGGACGTGCGGATTTCCGCCGCTCGGCAGGCGCGCGAGCGTCTCGCCGTCGACACGGTCGATCACGGACACGGTGGCGTCGCGTCCGTTGGCGACCCAGACGGTCGGGTTGCTCGTGGGGTCGTCTCCGTGCGCGAGACCGGTCGCGAGTCCGAGCGAGATCACGGTCGTGGCGATGGTCCGCGCGAAACGCGTAGGTCGATTGGGCGTGTTCATGGGCGTGTTCATGTGATCCTCTTCATTCGTGTGGGCTGACGTAAGGGTTCTCGGGTCCGCTTCCATGAAGGGGTCAGCGACCCGTACGAACGACGTGGACGGCGACGCGCCCTCGCGGGAACCGAGGGCGCATCGCCACTGGTGGGTTGTGTCGTCAGTCGTGCGCGTCGCCGAGCGCTGCGCCGTGCCAGGTGTGCGGCCAGATCTGGCCACTGCCGAAGTTGACGCTGAGCATGCCGTCGATCCGGCCGTCGCGGCCGTAGTCGAAGGTCATGTAGCCGGGGAAGGTCTGGCTGGCCAGGACGTCGGCACCGGGCAGGTAGCCGGCGAGGAAGGTGGCGGCGAGGTCGCGCGCCTGCGTCTCGTCGTAGCGCTCCTCGGCCGTGTTCGGCGTAGCACCCCACGGTCCCACGCCGTTGACGTTCATGCCGAAGCCGCCCCTGCCGTATCCGCCCATGCCCGAGCGGAGGTTCCACATCATGTTCGGGCCCGGCTCGGGCGTGACGACACCGGTGTAGCGGTCGACGAGCACCTCGGCGAGCCCAGTTCCGTCCGGTGCGACGAACTGCGCGTAGCTGTGGTCGGTGAAGGGCATGACGTCATCGACGCTGACGTCGGGGCCGAAGGCGCGGGCGGCGGCGTCGAGTCGTGCGCGCAGTTCCGCGTCGTCCAGCGGCTCGGCGTCGGGCGGGAGGACGCGCACCACGTTGCCGCCCATCATGCCGTAACCGCCGCGACCTCCGAAGCCGGGCCGCATCATGCCGTACCCGCCGTCGTTGCCGTAGTTGCCGTAGCCGTTGCCGGGGTTGCGGGGGTCGTTGGGCGTACCCATCATGCCTTGCGCAAGCGCGAGGCCGACGAGGGTCACAAGGGCGAGCGGCAGGAGCGTGCGGGTGCGGTTCATGCGTCGTCCTTTCGGAGCAGGTCCCGCTTGCGGCGTTCGAACTCGTCGGCGTCGATCTCGCCGCTGGCGTAGCGCTCGCGGAGGACGCCGAGGGCACGGTCTCCGCCGCTCGGAACGGCGGGCTGTTCGGAGCGGCGGTCGTCGCCTCCTCGAGGGAAGAGGCTACCGAGGTCGAGGGCGCGTGCGAGCCAGACGATGGCGAGGACGAGCACGATCCAGAACAGGATCATGCCGATCCCGCCGAAGGCGCCCATCCCCCAGCCGCCGTAACCCATCATCGCGAGCCTCCGGCCAGGGTTGCCGGGTCCGTACCGTGTGCGGTGATTCTGTTGGTCTTCATCGGAACTCCTCTCAATTACCCAGGGTGGGTATGTACCGAGCCTAGCCGGGCACTATCAAGGGCGTATGGGGTCCCCGCAAAGGGCGTATGTGGACGTCTTCGTTGCTGCCGTGCGCCAGGAGCCGTGCACCACATCGCTCGATGCCGAACTCGTCCGCCACGATGCGGACGACGGCCTCGCAGAAGCATGGGGGAAGCGGGCGGCCGCGCAAGCTCGAGACCACCGCCGACGCGTTCGCGGAGGCGCGACAGCGTTCCGCGACCCTGACCGGGACGAAGAACGGGCCCGTTCAGGGGGGGACTGGGCCTCGACGACGCGTCCTACGGGTGGGTGATGGTGGTCTTCGGGGCTGGCGCCACGGCGGCGGCTCGCCGGCTATG
>JARGGE010000271.1 GCA_029210865.1 Trueperaceae bacterium | reverse complement strand
CTCCATGTTCCCGTCCACACTGCGGTCGCAGTTGTCGGTCCCCTTCGCCACGGCCGACGGAGAGCGCACCATAGCCCTCATCGCAGCCGCCGCGCGCACCCACGCGGCGCTCTCGGTCCCCAGCGTGCTGGTGCCGCAGGAGCGGAACCTCTTGCTCGACCCGACGCACCCCCGCTTCGCGGAGGTGCGGATCGCCGCGCCGCAACCCTTCCGCTTCGACGACCGGCTCTGACCCCACGAAGGGGGCCGGGCGCGGCGCCCGGCCCCCTTCGGCCGTCTAGGACGGGCGCTCACGCCCGCCGCTGCATCCCCTGCAGCCGGCGGGTCGCCTCCTCGGCGCCGATCTCGCCGCGCTCGAGCGCGGCCAGGACCTCGCTCCGGGCGTCGACGCCCTCGTCGGCGACCTCGTACCCGAGGGCGCGCACCATCGCGTCGAAGCGGGCGCGGACGGTGGGGTAGCTGACGCCGAGCATGCGCTCGACCTCCTTGAGGTTGCCGCGCACCTTGACGAACAGGCGCAGGTACTCGAGCGCCTCACCGTCGAGGAGCGCGAACTCGTTGGGCAGGAACTCCCCCTCGATGACGACCCCCGACGTGGGGCCGCGCAGGCGCGTGACCTCGAGGGTCTCGCCGGTGACGGGGCAACGGGTGGGCATGGGGTGCTTGGGCATGGTCCGGGTCCTCTCGAGGGCGGTGGGGGTCGGGCCGGGCGGGCGGAGCGGGACGCGCGGGCCCCGTCCGCCGGGCCGGGTCACCACGGCCGGATGTCGATGGTGGCGTCGTCGGCTTCGACGTGGACGAAGGGTTCGCCGTCGGGCAGATCGAACCAGCCTCCCTGCTGCTCGAGCAGGGCCCGCAGGGCGGGCCAGGGCGGGGTGCCGGCGGCGCCGGTGGGATCGAAGGCGAGCCCGCCGACCCGGCCGCGCCAACGGGCCCGCCACGGGCGCGGCGCGCAGCGCGCTACCCAGAGCGCCCACGGACCCACCAGCAGGAGGGCGCGCAGCGTCTCCTCGAGCGCCCAGACCGGGACGGCCCAGCGCAGGTGGACGCGATCGGCGCGCACGCGGAGCAGCAGCATCCGGGGCCGCACGTCGTGCGCGAAGGCGCGCCACCAGTCGGGGTCGTCCCAGCGCGGCAGCGACAGCATCAGACGACCTCGATGACGATCTTCGCCTTCTTGCCCTTGCCCTCCTCGTCGACGTCGATGTCGACGAGCCGCCCCTCGGGGGTCTCGGTCGACAGCGCGTTGATCAACTCCGTGAGCTCGACGCCCTGGGCGTCGAGCTCGCTCTTCGCCTCGGCCGGCAGGAAGCGCGCGGCGAACTTGGCGAGGCCGAGCGGGACGTTGACGCGGATCTTGGCGTTCTGACGGTCGTCCTCGTCGCCGGTCGCGTCGATCGAGATGCGCAGCAGGCGCGCCGTACCGGTACGGGCCGGCGGCGGCGGGGGCGGGGGCGCCGCGGGCTCGCGCGGCGGGCCGCCGAGCGCCCGCAGCAGGTCGCTCGCCTGATCGGCGTTGATGCGTCCGGACTCGAGCAGGTCGAGGATCTTCTTGCGGTCGTCGAGCTGCGCCATGGTCACCCCTCCTTCGCGTCGGCACGGATCTGCAGGTCGCCGGCGCCGAGCTCGAGCGTCAGGTGCGCCCGTCCCTGGCCGAGGCGGCCGCGGACGACGCCGCCAAGGCCGCGGCGCTCGCTCTCGAGCCCGCGGACCGACAGGTCACCCATCGACAGCCGCCCCTCGACCTCGACGTCGCTCCCCTCGAGGAGACGCACCGACAGGTCGCCCGCGCGGGCGACGACCCGGTGGCGCCCCTCGGTCGGGCGCAGCCCGATCGACAGGTCCCCGGCGCCGCAGGTCAGGTCGATCCCGTGCGCCTCGGCGATCTCGACGTCGCCGGCCAGCACGCGGCCGCGGACGTACCGCACGCCGCTCAGCTCGAGGTCGCCCGCCTTGAGGTCGAGGTCGACCCCCCAGGCGCGCGGCACGCGCACCCGCACGTCGACCGGGCGGAAACGGCCGAGCAGGCTCGTCTCCGGGTCGACGTTCACGCGCGCGCCCTGGTCGGTCGCCTCGAGGCGCACGCCGTCGCCCGCGACGACTTCCGGAGCGTCGACGTCGTCGGCGCCGTACAACTCGACGTCGCCCGCCACGAGCTCCACGCGCAGCCAGCGGGTCGCGGCCGGCGCGACGTCGGCAGGGGTGAGGTCGCCACTCGGTGCGACGTCGGGCCCACCCTCGCTGGCCGCGCCGGCGCCGGTACCGCCGAGAGCGACGCCGCTCAGGGCGTCGCGCACGCGCTCGAGCCCGCCCTGCACCGCGTCGAGCGCCGCTCGGCCCAGCTCGTCGGCCCCGCCACGGGCCTCGCGGGCCGCGCGGGCCGCGCCGCGCGCCTCGCGGGCGGCCACGCGCGCCTGCTCCCGCGTCTCGCGGGCGACCCGCCGCGCCTCCTCACCGTCCGCGGGCGCCGCGGTCGCACCTGGGATCGCCTCGAGGTCGCGGAGCACGGCCACGAGGCGATCGGCTTCAGCGTCCGAGATGGTGCCGGCGGCGCGCATGGCTTCGATGCGTTCGAGCTCGTTCATCGCGGTTCCTCTCAGGCGTTCGCGGTCGGCGAACGGCGGCGGGCGGACGCGGGGTGGGTGGCGGGCGCGGGGTGCTGGGTCGCGAGCCGGTCGGCGGTGCGGGTCAGCGCGACGGCGGCGGCACGAAGCCAACGGGCGGCGGTGCGGCGGACGGACGAGCCGAGGCGGGCGTCCGCGAGCGCACGCTGGAGGTCGGCCTCCTTGCAAAACTGCTCGGCGCGGGCGGCGCCGTCGAGGTGCGCGGTGTGCAGGAACATGGACTCCTCCTCTTCTGACAAGGATGATAGATCCTGCTTTATGGATTGTCAAGTCCTTCTTTCTATTCCGTGGGTCGTCCTCGTGGGCGCCACCGGTACGCCCCCGCCACGAAGGCGTCGACCTCGTACCCACGCGCGATCAGGTCGAGCGACACCGCGCGCAGCGCCTCGCTCCACGCCAGCGCGCGCTCGGCCGCGACGCGCCGCAGCGCCGCGATGTCGCGCGGCACGGCCGTCCAGACCGCGCTCGCCTCGAGCCCCACCTCCGGCGCCAGCGGGTCGTCGCTCGGGTCGTCGCGCCGCAAGGCCCAGACCGCGTCGTCCGCCGGCGCCGCGGTAGCGGCGACGTCCAGCACGTCGCCATCGAGCCGGTAGGCCGCCGCGGCCGGATCTCGGCCCGCCGCCGCGCGCGTCCGCGGCGCCTCGAGCCGCCAGAGCGCCACGAAGCGGTCGGTGGGCAACTCACCCGACAGGACGCCGCCGAGCACCCCGTAGAAGTCGACGTGGTACTCGTGCACGACCGCGCCCAGGTGGTGCAGGTTGAGCCGTGCGTTCCCCGCCTGCAGCGGGTCGAAGGTCCAGGCCACCCAGCCCAGGCCGCGCTCGGCGCACCAGCGCCGCTGGTACCACTTCAGCCGCCGCCCCGCCCCGAGCCCGCGCGCCTCGGGGAGCACGGCCATCATGTGCGAGTGCATGCCGGGGCCGACCAGCCCGGGCTCGTGCGGCAGCGCCGGGAAGCCGTAGAGGAAGCCGATCAACTCGCGCCCCACGAAAGCGCCGGCGATGAGCGCGCCGGCGTGGAGCGCCGCGCGCATCTGCGCCGCCGGCACGACCTCGCGATCGGCGTAGCGCCACACCTCGAGCTGCAAGCGCTCGCAGCCCTTGAGCGCCTCCATGGTCACGAGCGGATGGATCTCGACGTCGGCCGACATCGCCCCGAAGTGTAGCGGGGGCGCGCCCGCACCGCACGCGCTCCGCGGCACGTCGGATGTCACCGCGCCGTGACGAAGCGTTGCCTAGGCTTCGTGGACCGGCCGCGGGTCCCCGCAGGAACACGCCCGCGCCCGCTGGTCCGCACCGGACCGGCCCCGGATCACCCCGAACCCCGAGCCCCGACGCGCGCCGCGCGTCCCGCACCCGAACGGAAGCCCCCTTGCGTCGCTGGATCGCCCTGCACCCGACCGTCCCGGCCATCGTCTACTTCGTGGCCGCCGTCGTGTGGATCGCGGCGTCGGACCGCCTGGCGCAGCGGATGTGGCCCGACCCCGACGCCTTCGCCCGCGTCCAGACGCTCAAGGGGTGGGCGTTCGTCGCGTTCAGCGCGCTGCTGATCGCCACCACCAGCCTGCGCCAGCAGCGGCTCCGCCAGCGCTTGGAACACGAGAAGCAGGCGGCCGAGGAGCGCGCGCTGGGGGGCCTACCAGGTGCTACTCGAGCGCCTCGGCGCGCTCGAGAAGGACGCCGCACGCGACCACGACCGCGGCGTCGG
>JARGGE010000270.1 GCA_029210865.1 Trueperaceae bacterium | reverse complement strand
CGAGCGGAAGCAGCACGGGGCTGCCGCTCATGCCCGCGGAGACGCCGCCGCCCGCGTCGACGAGGCCGCCGGAGGCGCGAACCAGGACCAGCGGGAAGCCGAGGCCGAAGCCGTCCTGGCGAGCGAGCACCTCGACGTCGAAGCGCTCGATCCCGGCCGGGCCCTCGGTGAGACCGGTGCCGCGCGCGCCGGTGGCGAGGGCCTCGAGCGGGAACGCGGGCCAGCTGGTCGCCGGCGGCGCGGGCTGCGGTACGCCCTGCCCGAGCGACCAGGCGAGCGAGGCGAACAGCGCCGCCGCGACGAGCACGGCGAGGCGGCCCGTCACCCCGAGGCCTTCATCGGCGCAGGAACGTGTCCGAGATCAGCGCGTCCTGCAAGACCGGGATCATGTCCAGCGCCTGGCCAGTGCCGAGCGCGACGCAGTCGGTGGGGTGCTCGGCGACCGAGACCGGGATGCCGGTGGTCTGCCGCAGCAGCTCGTCGAAGTTCCGCAGCAGCGCGCCGCCCCCGGTCATGATGATCCCGCGATCGATGACGTCGGAGACGAGCTCCGGCGGCGCCATCTCGAGGACTCGGCGGACGCCGTCGGCGATCTTCTGCACGGGCTCCTTGAGCGCCTCGACGGTGTCCTCGGTGCTGACGCGGATGGTCTTGGGAAGGCCGTTGATGAGGTCGCGGCCGCGCACCTCGATCTCGCGGACGTCGTCGGCGTGCGCGATGACGGCGGCGCCCACTTTCATCTTCACCTCTTCGGCGGTGCGATCGCCGATGAGCAGGTTCTCCTTGTGCCGGATGTAGCGGATGAGGGCCTCGTCGAACTCGTTCCCCGCGATCCGAAGCGACTCGGAGACGACGATGCCGCCGAGGCTGATGATGGCCACGTCGGTGGTGCCGCCGCCGATGTCGACGATCATCGAGCCGGTCGGTTCGGCGATCCGCACGCCGGCGCCGATGGCGGCGGCGAGCGGCTCCTCGATCAGGAACGCCTTGCGCGCGCCGACCTCGCGGGTCGCCTGCAGCACGGCGCGGCGCTCGACCTCGGTGACGCCGGACGGGACGCACACCATGATGTTCGGCTTGAAGAAGCGCCCGGGGCCGGTGACCACCTTGCGGACGAAGGCCTTGAGCATCTTCTCGGTCAGGTCGTAGTCCGCGATCACGCCGTCGCGCATCGGGCGCACCGCGGTGATGTTGCCCGGGGTGCGCCCGAGCATCCGGTAGGCCTCGTCCCCGACCGCCTTGACCTCGCCGGTATCGCGCACCATGGCGATGACCGAGGGTTCGCGGAGCATGATGCCCTTCCCCTTGACGTAGATGAGGACGGTCGCCGTCCCCAGGTCCACGCCGATCTCCTGCCAGAATCTCATCGCTCATCAGCTCCAGACGTTGTCGAACGGCCCCGCGTGCGCGTCGATCGGGGCGCTTCGGGCGGCAGTATACCCGCGGTCCGTGCCGCGCTCGCCCACCGGTGCGGCCCCAGGGCCCCCAGGGACCACCGGCGGCGCCGCGGGTCCGGTCCGGTGCGCCGTCACGCGTAGCGGACGCCGGGCGCTGGCGCGTCGGGGTCGTCGACCGCGCGCGCGTGGCGGGCGGCGTCCGGGGCCACCGCGAGGGTCGCGGCCGCGCCCTCCGGCAACGCGTCGACGGGGAGCGGTTCGAGCGCCTCGTGCGGCACCAGCACCGCGCCCTGGCGCGACCAGCGGCTCGCCCGCGCGGTCCCGCGACGGGCCTCGACCGCGATCCAGCCGCTGGCGCCGTCGGCGAGGACCGCCGCCGCCCGCGCCGCGTCGCTCGCGCCCCCGACCACCCGCAGGCCGCGGGCGCGCGCCAGGCCGAGCGCGAACGCCACGCCGACGCGCGCGCCCGTGTACGACCCTGGGCCGCGGCCGACGCCGATGCCGCCGAGGTTGGCGATCGCGACGCCGTGCTCGTCCAGGAACGCCGCGACCGCCGCCGCGAGCCGAACCTCGAGCGCCCGGTCGACGCGCTCGGACGCGCGCGCCACGCGCCCGTCGTCGGGCCACCACAGCGCCAGGGCCAGGTACGGGGTGGCCGTGTCCAGCCCTAAGCGGGGCGGCGTCATGCAGGGCCGCCGACCGGGCGGTGCCAGGTCGCGCGCCGGCGAGCGCCGGCCCGGCTTAGCTCCAGGTGCCACGCTTCCGGGTGACGAGGGAGCAGGGCCGCCCCCCACTCGACGACGACGGCGCGCGCCCGGTCCACCGCGTCGTCCAGGTCGAGCGCGCGGTCGAGGTCGACGTCCGGGCCCAGGCGGTACGCGTCGACGTGTACCAGCGGCCCGGTGGGCGTCGGGTACTCGTGGACCAAAGTGTAGGTCGGGCTGGTCACGTCGGCCTCGCTCCCGAGCGCGGCCGCGAGGGCCGCCACGTAGGTCGTCTTGCCGGCGCCCAAGGGCCCGGTGAGCACGAGCAGCGCGCCGTGCGGCAGGCGCGCCGCGGTCGCGCGGGCGTGGTCACGGGTCGCGGTGAGGTCAGGCAGGTCCACGGTCTGAGGGCGCCGGGGCGGCGGGGCGAAGCAGGTCGACGAGCGCGTCGCGGTCGCCGCGCAGGCGGCGGTCGAGGTCGCTGCCGGCGCCGTGGCCGGTCGTCCACACCACCGCGTGGCCCACGTCGCCGAGCGCGGCGACGAGCGTCGGCGGGCCGCCGAGGTCGAGAACGGCCACGTCGGGGGCCGCGTCGCCGAGGCGGTCGCCGAGCCGCCGCCACGGCTCGCTCGCCGCTTGGAGCGAGCGCGTCAGCGCGGGCAGGTCGCTGCCGGGCGCGGGCCGACCCGCTCGGACCTCGCCGCTGCGGTCGAGGACGACCGCGCCGGCGACCTCGTCGAGGTCGAGGTAGGGCGCCCACAGCGCGGCGAGCCGCGCGTCGTCGACCTCCGGCGGCGACCCGTCGCCGCCGGCGTCGGCCACGACGTCGGGCTCGGTGCCCGCCTCGACGTCGGCCTCCGCGGCGTCGCCGAAGAGCGCGTCGAAGCCGCCGAGCACGTCGTCGAGGAGGTTCCCGGCCACGAGCCGATCGGCGATCGCCCGGGTCGCCTCGAACGCCTCCTCGAGGACCTGCAGGCGGCCCTCGGCGTCGGCGAGCGCGTCGAAGAGGCGCGCCTGTAGGCCGAACGAGATGCGCCGCACCGACGCGCGCTGCCCGTCGAGGTGCGTGAGGACGCGCCGGGTGGCCGCGACGTCGTCGTTGTTGAGCAGCGCGACCCGTCGGAAGGTGGCGAGGGCGGCGTCGAGCCGTTCGTCGAAGCGCGCGAGCCGGGCTTCGACCTCGCCCTCCACCGCCGCGAGCTGGGCCTCGAGGCGGTCGATCGCCGGGTTCGGGTCGTCACCGTCGATCGCCACCCGCGCCGCGGTGATCAGCGGCTCGAGGTCCGCGGAGCCCGGCACCTCGGCCGCCGCGAGTCGGCGCGCGTCCTGGCGGGCGCGAAGGTAGCGCCGGCGCGCTTGGGTGCGGCGCTCGTCGGTGGCGGTCCGAATCTGGGCCTCCAGCGACGCCAGGTCGGGGAAGGTGCCCTGCTCGACGTGGCGCGCCGCGGCCTGGAGGGCACGCGCGAGCGACTCGGGCGGCACGTCGCCGGCCTCGCGGGCGAGCTCGTCGAGGCGACGGATCGTGGCGGCGCGCGCGTCGTCGAAGAGCTGGTCGACGATCGACGTGAGCGTCCGGACGTGCGCCGGCGTGAGGTCGGGGGCGTGCTCGAGGGCGCCGACCTCGGCCGCGAGCGCCGCGCGCCGCGCCCGCAGCGAGGCGAGCTCGGGCACCTGGCCGACGCGGGCCACGAGCTCGCGGGCGCGGGCGCGGAGGCGCTCGGCACGGTCGCCGCTCGAGGCGGCGAGGGCCCGCTCCCAGGCGGCCTCGACGTCGCGGCCGTGCTCGAGCGCGCCGGCGTCGACGGCGGTGGCGTTCTCGCTGAGGGTGCCCAGCGCCTCGGTGAGCGCCGTCCAGGCACCGCGCAGGGCGTCGCTGCCCTGCTCGGGCAGCCCCTCCGGTGCGCGTGCGACCGCGGCGGCAAGGCGCTCGCGGAGCGCCAGCCGTTGCGTCTCGAGGTCGGCGGCGCGCCGCTCGGCTTCGCTGGCGGCGCGCGCGTTCGCTTCCGACCGCTCGCTCACCTCGGCGTGGAGCTCGCGCGCCGCGGTGACGTCGTCGAGCGAGGGCAGCGCGTCGGCGAGGACGTCGAGCACCACGTGCACGGCCCGCCGCGCGTCGGTCACCCGGTCCTGGTCGGGCAGCGCATCGAGGTCGGCCCTGAGGGCCTGGAACTCGTGGCTCAGGGCGGTCCTGCGGTCGGTCTCCTCGCCGTCCAGCGCCGTGGTCAGGGCCTCGAGCGCGGTGCCGGCGGGGCGGCCTTGCTCGTGCT
>JARGGE010000026.1 GCA_029210865.1 Trueperaceae bacterium | reverse complement strand
GGCGACGCGGCTGGTCGTCGGCCTGCCGCTGCGCGCGCAAGGGGGCGACTCGGTCCAGACGAAGCGCGTGCGCGCCTTCGCGGCCGCGCTCCGCGCGCATGGCCTCACCGTCGACCTGGTCGACGAGCGCTTCACCACCGCGCTGGCCACCCGCCAACTGCGCGGGGGCGCCCTCACCAAGGGGCAGCGTCGCGACAAGGGGCGCGTCGACGAAGCGTCCGCGGTCGCGATCCTCGAGACCTACCTGGCGCAGCGCGCCGCCGCACCCGCCGCGGACGCCGAGGACGTCGCGCGCGCCACGGACGACGGTCGCGACGACCCGGGCGACGGCGCGTGAACGGCGACGCGGCGCGGGCCGAAGGCGCTCCGGCGACCGCTCCGTCGGCGAGCGCCGACGCGGGCGGCACCGGTCCCCGGCGCCCGAGGCGGGCGGCGCGCCTGCTGTCCGGGCTGCTCCTGGCGACGCTGCTCCTCGCGGTCGTCGCGGGGGCCGTCGTCTTCTGGGCCCTCGGCCCCGTCGACCCGAACGACGACCGCACGATCGTCTTCGAGGTGCCGCGCGGGCGCTCCGCGACCGGCGTCGCCCAGGACCTGGTCGCGGTGGGGCTGGCGCGCGACGTGCGGCTGACGCGCGCCTACCTGAGCGCCACCGGCGCGGCGACGCGCATCGGCGAGGGGCTCTACGACCTGCGTCGCGACCAACCGCTCGCCGCGATCGCCGACGCGCTCGTCGCCGGTGGCCGGCCACGCACCGCGCGGCTGTTGCTCCCCGAGGGGATCCGTCTGGACGCCGTCGTCGAGCGCGTCGCGGCGGCCGGCTGGCCCCCGTCCGTCACCGACGAGTTGGCGACGCTGCTCGCCGCACCGCCCGAGGGCCTGCGCCCCGAAGGGCTCCCGGACAACGCCACCCTCGAGGGCTACCTGTTCCCAGCGACCTACGACCTGCCGGAGCGCTTCGACGCCACGGCGATCCTGACGGCGCTGCGCGCGCGCTTCGACGGCGAGGTGAGCGCCGTGGTGCGCGCCGAGCTCGAGGCCGCCGGGCTCACGCTCCACGCCTGGACGACGCTGGCCAGCATGGTCCAAGCGGAGGCCGCCGACGACGCCGAGATGGCGGTCATCGCCGGCGTGTTCCTCAACCGCCTCGACCTGGGCATGCCGCTGCAATCCGACCCCACCGTGGCCTACGGCCTCGGCAAGGCGCTCCCCGAGCTCGACTTCCCCGGCGGCGACTTCGACGTCGACCACCCTTGGAACACGTACACGCGCGGGGGCCTGCCGGCCGGCCCGATCGGCAACCCGGGCGCCGCCGCGCTCGCCTCCGTCCTCGCCCCGCAGCGTCGCGACGAGGCCGGGCGCTCCTGGCTCTACTTCCTGCACGGACGCGACGACGACGCGCCGGTGTTCCGACCGAACGTCGCGTACGAGGACCACCTGCAAGACGTCGCCCGCTACCTCCAGTAGCGGGTTCGCCCGCTACCTCCAGTAGCGGGTTCGCCCGCTACCTCCAGTAGCGGTCAGGTACCGTCCCGGACCGACTGAGGTAGATTGCGGGCGGCTTACCGCCGAATCCATTCCGCCCAGGTGGCACCGCGCCCGGGCGACCGGGAGCGCCGCCGTGACCTTCCTGCTCGCCGTGTCCCGTGGCATCGACGCCGCCACCGCCCTGCTCGGGCACGTCGCCCGCTGGGCCTCGCTCCTCATGGTGCTGGTCGGCGCCGAGAACGTGATCGCGCGGTACGGCTACGGCTTCATCAGCCGCACCTTCGGCGAGGGCGTCGCGGCCACCCTGTCGAACAACACGTACTTCGAGATGCAGACGCTGATGTACAACGTCGTCTTCCTGCTCGGCGCGGCGTACGTCTTCCAGACCGACGGCCACGTGCGGGTCGACATCCTGTTCTCGCGGCTCAAAGCGCGCGCGAAGGCGGCGGTCGACATCCTGGGCATCGTCGTGTTCCTGTGGCCGTTCAGCGTGCTCGCGATCTACTTCTCGCACACCTACGTCAGCCGCTCCTGGGCGGTGCAGGAGTTCAGCCCCAACGCCGGTGGCCTGGCGCGCTACCCGATCAAGACGCTCATCGTCGTGGCCTTCGCGCTCCTGGCGGTGCAGGGGCTCTCGCAGCTGATCAAGCACGTCGCCTTCCTGCGGGGGCGCCCCGATTCGCGCAGCATCTACGCGCTCGAGGAGGCCGAGGCGCAGCGGACGACGGTCGCGGTGAGCGCGCCGGGGACCGCGTCGGCGAGCGCGCCGGCGACCACGCCGGCGACCACGCCGGCGAGCGCTGACGGCGGGGTCGCCTGATGCTCGGCCTGGCCATGTTCGCCGCCGCGATCGGCCTGCTCCTGATCGGCTTCCCGGTCGCCTTCTCGCTGGGCGGCACGGCGGTGCTCTTCACGCTGATCGGCAGCGACCTCACGAGCGTGCTGTGGGGGATCGACCTCCCCTGGGCGCACGAGTTCGCGCTCGCGCGGCTCAACATCCTGCCGCAGCGCATTTTCGGCACCATCATGGACAACTACACGCTCGTGGCGGTCCCCTTCTTCGTCTTCATGGGCGTCATGCTCGAGAAGTCGGGGCTCGCCGAGGAGCTACTCGAGACCATGGGGATGCTGTTCGGGACGCTTCGCGGCGGCCTCGCGATCTCGGTGGTGGCGGTCGGGGCGCTCCTGGCGGCGTCGACCGGCGTCGTCGGCGCGTCGGTCGTGACCATGGGGGTCCTCGCGCTCCCGGTCATGCTCAAGTACGGCTACTCCAAGCAGCTCGCGACGGGGGTGGTCGCCTCGTCGGGCACCCTCGGCCAGATCATCCCGCCGTCGATCGTCCTGGTCATCCTGGGCGACCAGATCGGCGTCTCGGTGGGCGACCTGTTCCTCGGCGCCATCGTCCCCGGCGTCGTGCTGGCCGGCCTGTTCATGGTCTGGGTGATCTTCGTGGCGATCCGGCGGCCGAACGACGCGCCGGCGCTGCCGCCCGAAGCGCGCACGCTCCACGGTTGGCCGCTGGGCCTCGCGGTCCTGAAGAACCTGGTCCCGCCGCTGCTGCTGATCCTGCTCGTCCTCGGCACCATCTTCGCCGGGATCGCCACCCCCACCGAGGCGGGCGCGATGGGCGCGATCGGCGCGATGGCGCTCGCGGCCGCCAACCGGCGCCTCTCGTACGCCAACCTGCAATCGACCATGGCGCAGACCGTCACCCTCACCAGCATGGTGTTCGTCATCCTGATGGGAGCCACGGCCTTCGGGATGGTCTTCACCGCGCTCCACGGCGACCGCGTGGTCCAGGAGTTCCTGCTCAACCTGCCCGGCGGCAGCTACGGCTTCCTGTTCTTCACGATGCTGGTGATCTTCCTGCTCGGCTTCTTCATCGACTTCATCGAGATCACCTTCGTGGTGGTGCCGCTGCTCGCGCCGATCGCGCTGGCGTTCTTCGGCCCCGACATGATGGTGTGGTTCGGCGTGCTGGTGGCCATGAACCTGCAGTCGTCGTTCCTGACGCCGCCCTTCGGGTTCTCGCTCTTCTACCTCAAGGGCGTCGCGCCCCCCTCGGTCAAGACGGCGCACATCTACCAGGGGATCATCCCGTTCGTGATCATCCAGGTGGGGATGGTGCTGCTCCTCGCGCTGGCGCCGGGCCTGGTCACCTGGCTCCCTGGCCTGGCCAAGTAGCCGGGCCGCGCCGAGGGGGCGCGCCGCGACGAGCAGGCGCGCCCCCTCGGCGCGGCGGCCACCCCGACACGACGCAGCGAGGGCCCGGTGCGCGCGCACCGGGCCCTCCAGGTGAGGCGATCGGGCGGTTCGGCTCAGCCGCCGTACACGTAGCGGTGCCAAGCGGCCTCCGACGTGTCGTGCCAACCGCGCACGCTCTCCATGAAGCCTTGGTACGACGCCAACGCGCGCGCGTAGAAGGGGTCGGCCGCGGCCTTCTCGGCGTTGACCTCGTCCATGTAGCCCTTGAAAACGTCGAGCACCTCGCTCGGGAAGGTGCGCACCTGGGTGCCGCCCTCGACCAGGCGCTGGAGGGCTGCGCCGTTCTTGGAGTCGTAGTTCGCGAGCATCCGCACGTTCGCCGCCCGGGCGGCGTTCTGGACGATGCTCTGGTGGCGGACGTCGAGCGAGTTCCACAGGTCGAGGTTGACGTAGAGGCACAGCGTCGCGCTCGGCTCCTGCCAGCCGGGGGTGTAGTAGTACGGCGCGGCCTGGTTGAGGCCGAGCTTCTCGTCGTCGTACGGGCCCACCCAGTCGGCGGCGTCGAGAGCGCCACGGTCGAGGGCGAGGAAGATCTCGCCGCCGGGCAGCGACTGGACGTTGGCGCCCGCCTTGCTGTAGACCTCGCCCACCAGGCCGGCGGTGCGGATCGACAGGCCCTGCAGGTCGGCCAGCGAGTTGATCTCGCGGGTGAACCAACCGCCCATCTGGACGCCGGTGTTGCCGGTGTTGAAGGCGATCAGGTTCTCGGGGGCGTTGAGCTCGTTCCACAGCTCCTGCCCGCCGCCGACCTCGATCCAGGCGACCTGCTGCTGGGCGTTCATGCCGAAGGGCAGCGAGGTGAACATCGCGTGCGCCGCGCGCCGTCCGACGAAGTAGTACGAGGCGCTGTGCGCGAGCTGGAAGGCGCCGGACGCGACGGCGTCGAACACCTCGAAACCGCCCACCTGGGCCCCCGCCGGGTAGACGGTGATGTCGATCTCGCCGCCCGACATCTCGTTGCAGTAGCGGGCGAAGTCCTCGCCGCCGCCGAAGATCGTGTCGAGCCCCTGCGGGAACGAGGAGACCAGCTCCCAGCGCAGGCTGCCCTGCGCCTTGGCGAACATGAGCGGCGACAGGGTCGCGCTCGCGGCGGCCACGCCGGCCTGCTTGAGGAACTCGCGACGTTTCATCAGATGCACCTCGCTCCAGGTTTTGGTCGTGAAACCGCCTCGAGTGTACCGCTGGCCATCAGCGGGCGCAACGAGGCCGTGGCCGACGCACGCGAGACCACGGAACCACGTCTGGGACGGTGGTACGACCGCCTCCCCGCGCCTGAGACCAGCGCCGGCGGCGGGCGGGACCCGTGCTAAGGTGCCGGTGCGTGGGCCGGTGCGGAGCGCGCCGTCCCCCGCACCACCCCTTGTTGGAGGACCCACGTGAAGCGATTCCTCACGAACGCCGCCGCCGCCCTGCTCGCAGCCACCCTCTTCGTCGGCTTCGCCCAGGACGGCGAGATCCCCGACCGCCTGGTGCTCGGCATGGTGCCCAGCCGCGAGGCCGACGTCATCGTCGACAGCCTCGGCCCGATCGCCGACCTGCTCTCGGCCGAACTGCTGATCCCGGTCGAGACGTTCGTGAGCACCAACTTCGTCGGCCTCGTGGAAGCGATCGGCACCGGCCGCGTCGACATCGGCCTCTTCGGCCCTGCCGCGCTCGTGCAGGCGGTCGACGCGTACGGCGCCGAGGTCGTGCTGGCGTCGGTGCGCCGCGGCAGCACCACGTACCGCTCGCAGTTCAACGTTCGCTGCGACTCGGGCATCGCCGAGTTCGAGCAGCTCCGCGGCAAGACCATCGCCTTCGTCGACCCGGGCTCCGCGTCGGGCTACCAGTTCCCGTTCGTCACGCTGGTGAACGAGCACGGCATCGACCCCAACACCGAGATGACCGCCATCTTCGCCGGCTCGCACGACGCCGCGGCGCTCGCGGTCTACCTCGGCGACGTCGACGTGGCGGTCACCTTCGGTGGCTCGCCCGGCTCCGACGGCCGCGAGACCATCGAGGGCGACTACCCGGACGTCAAGGAGCAGGTCTGCATCCTCGGGTACTCCGCCGACATCCCGAACGACGGCATGGTCGTCCGCCCGGGCCTCGACAGCGAGCTCGTCGACCAGATCGCCCAGGCCATGATCGACATCGCCGCGACCGAAGAGGGCGGCGCCCTCACGCAAGCTCTGTTCAACGTGACGGCCTTCGCGCGGATCGAGGCCTCGGCGTACGACATCGTCCGCGAGGTCTCGCGCCAGTTCCAGCGCTGAGTCCGACCTCGCCGGGCACCGCCCGGTGAGCGCGCGAAGGGCGGCGGGGATGCACCTCGCCGCCCTTCGCATGGCGCCTCGACGCTGCCGGGCGCTCCCCGAGGCCCCGGGTCCCGGCGCTCCGACCACCCCGGCGCGGGGCCACGCCCGGGTGGTGTACGCTCGCGCGTGTCCCACATCGCGTTCCAAGACGTCGAGGTCACGTACCCCGGGGGACTGAAGGCCCTCAAGGGCGTGACGCTCGAGATCCCACGGGGCCAGTTCGTCGTCATCGTCGGGCTCTCCGGCGCCGGCAAATCGACGCTGATCCGCACCGTGAACAGCCTGGTCGTCCCCTCCAAGGGCGACGTGGCCATCGACGGCGCGAGCGTGACCACGGCGCGTGGCGCGGCGCTGCGGCGCATGCGCAGCGACATCGGCATGATCTTCCAGACCTTCAACCTAGTGAAGCGCTCGAGCGTGCTGCGCAACGTCCTGGCCGGGCGCCTGGGCGACGTGCCCGCGTGGCGTGGGGTGCTCGGCACCTTCCCAGCCGCCGACCTCGCCTTCGCCCACGAATGCCTGGCGCGCGTCGGCATCCCCGAGAAGGCCTTCGTCCGGGCGGACGCCCTATCCGGGGGGCAGCAGCAGCGCGTCGGCATCGCTCGCGCCCTGGCGCAGAAGCCCTCGGTCATGCTGGCCGACGAACCGGTGGCGAGCCTCGATCCTCCCACGTCGCACGCGGTCATGAGCGACCTCAAGCGCATCGCCCGCGAGGACGGCATCACCACGATCGTCAACCTGCACTTCATCGACATGGCGCGCGAGTACGCCGACCGGATCGTCGGGATGCGCGACGGGCTGGTCGTGTTCGACGGCACCCCGGCCGAGGCGACCGACCGCGCCTTCGAGGACATCTACGGTCGCCCGATCGACGAGGACGAGGACCTGCGCGGTGCCTGAACCCACCCCCCTGGGGACGCCCGCCCCACGCGCCGCGGGCGCGCCACGGCCACCGCTGGTCGCCCGGTTGCGCTCGTACCTCGGCCTCGGGGTGGTGGCCGCGCTCGCGGTCGTCGCGTACCAGTCGACGAACTTCGACCTGGCGTCGCTGTTCACGGGCGCGGCCGACTTCTTCTCCTTCTTCGGCCGTCTCGCGCCCGACTGGAGCGCCCTGCGGATCATCTGGCGCCCGCTGATCGAGACGATGCAGATCGCCTACGTGGGCACCGTCCTGGGGACCTCGATCGCGCTGCCGCTGATCTTCCTCGCCTCGGCGAACACGGCGCTGGACCCCATCTCGATGCTCGTCGCGCGCGTGGTCCTCACCATCCTCCGCTCCATCCCCGACCTGCTGTGGGCGGCGCTCTTCGTGACGCTGCTCGCGCCGGGCGCCCTGCCCGGCATCGTCGCGCTGACCTTCTTCACGGTCGGGGTGCTCGCGAAGCTCGGCTCGGAGACCGTCGAGTCGGCCGACCCCGGCCCGCTCGAGGCGCTGCGGGCCGCAGGTGCCGGCCGCAACCGGACGATCGTCTACGCGGTGTGGCCACAGGTCGCGGCGACGATGACCTCGTTCATCCTGTACTCGTTCGAGATCAACGTGCGCGCCTCGGTCATCCTCGGCTTCGTGGGGGCCGGCGGCATCGGGCAGCTGCTCTACACCCGCCTGAACTTCTTCGATTACTCGGGTGTCGGCGCGATCGTTGCGGTCACCTTCGTCGTCGTCCTCGCCGTGGACGCGGTCTCCGTGTGGGCCCGCTCGAAGCTCATCTGAGGGGGGTGCCGTGATCCCGTCGACCGTCCCCCGCCCGCCCGCGCACGTCCGCCGCACCCAGCTCTTCGTCGGCGCGCTCGCCGTCGCCGCCGTGGTGCTCTTCGTCCTCGCCCTCCTCACGATCAACTGGCCCACCTGGGCGCGGGTCCAGAGCGGCCTGACGCGCAACGTCGCGCCGCTGCTGAACGGCCTCGTCCGCCCCGACCTCAAGACCTTCCCGCTCGCCTGGCGCTCGATGTGGGAGACCTTCCACATGGCGGTGCTCGGCACCCTGCTCGGCGCCGTCCTGGCCTTCCCGCTCTCGTTCCTCGCGGCCGGCAACCTGCTGGGCGGTCGCCCCTTCGCGATGCCCGGCAAGGCGCTGCTCGTGGGGGTGCGCACCTTCCCCGAGATCCTGCTGGCGATCATCTTCGTGGCCGCGGCCGGGCCGGGCCCCACCGCGGGCATCATGGCGATGGGGCTCCACTCGATCGGCTTCCTCGGCAAGATCTTCTCGGACGTCATCGAGGGGATCGACGCCGGACCGACGGAGGCGATCCGCGCCGCGGGCGGCGGGCCCATCCAGGTCTTCCTGTACGCGGTGGTGCCCCAGGTGCTGCCCGAGTTCGCCTCGAACGTGCTCTACCGCTTCGAGATCAACCTCCGCGCCGCGGCCGTGCTCGGCCTCGTCGGTGCCGGCGGCATCGGTCTGCCGCTCCTGCAGCGGCTGCAGTTCCGCCGCTGGGACGAGGTCTCGATGCTGCTCCTCGTGATCATCGCCTTCGTCGTCACCGTCGACCTGATCAGCTCGCGCATCCGCCGTCGGCTGGTGTAGCGCGCCCACCCCAAGGAGATGCACATGACCCACCGCCTCGCCATCCTGCTCACCGTGCTCGCCCTCGTCGGCGCCGCCTCCGCCCAGAACTGGTTCGGCGTCCGCAGCGGCTACCCGCTCGGCGTGACGCTCCACTACGGCGTCGGCAACGCCCTCGCCAACGGCGCCGACCTGCGCGTCTCGGCGCGCGTCGTCGTCGGATCGGGCGGCAGCGCCGCCTTCGGCGTCGGCCTCGACGCGCTCGTCGACGTCTTCGCCGAGGGCCCGGTCAGCGCCTACGTGGGCGCCGGCCCGTCGCTCGAGGCCGGTGGCGGCAGCGTCGCCCTCGACGTCCACGGGCTGGTGGGCGGCGCCTTCCGCTTCACCGACGCCGGCCTGGCGCCGCTGTCGGTGTTCGTCGAGGCGAACCTGGGCGCGGCGATCAGCCTCTCCGGCGGCAGCGCGCGCATCCCGACGTTCGGCGCGGCCGTGGGCTTCAACTGGGACTTCTGAACGGAGCACGCATGAGCATCCGGCCCGACTGGTGGATCCGCGAACGCGCCAAGGAAGGCATGATCGAGCCCTTCACCGACCGCCTCGAGCGCCGCGGCGTCATCAGCTACGGGCTCTCGAGCTTCGGCTACGACCTCCGCGCCGCCCCCGAGTGGCGCATCTTCGTCAACGCCTTCAACACGGTGGTCGACCCCAAGCACTTCGACACCCGCAGCCTGATCGAGCACGCGGGCGAGGAGTGCATCATCCCGCCCAACAGCTTCGTGCTCACCCGGTCGGTGGAGTACCTGCGGATCCCAGACGACACGATGGTCGTGGCGCTCGGGAAGTCCTCGTACGCCCGCTGCTTCCGCGGCGACACGCAGGTCGCGCTCGTCGACGGCACCTCGCGGAGCCTGGAGACCATGGCCGACGAGGCCCGTGACGGCGCGCTGCACTTCGGGTACGCGCTCGGTCCCAACGGACGACTGATCGCCACGCTCCTCGACGCACCGCGGTTCGTCGGACGCGACGCGTTGGTCGAGGTCACGCTGGACGACGGCGGGACGATCCACGCCACGCCCGACCATCGCTTCATGCTGCGCGACGGCTCGTGGCTACCGGCGTGGGAGCTCGCCCCCGGCATGGCGCTCATGCCGCTCTACCGCGACGTGTTCCGCGGCTACGAGATGACGTACCAACCGCTCACGGGCACCTACGCCCCGACCCATCGCCTCGCCGACGCTTGGAACGTCCGGAACGGCGTCTACGCCGACGAACCCGGCACCCACCGCCACCACGTCGACCATGACCGCCGCAACAACCATCCCGCCAACCTCGTCCGCATGCCGGCGTCGGAGCACGTCCGGTACCACAACGCCGAGACCTACGGTGGCGACTTCGATCCCGTCGAACACGGGGCGTCGATCCGCGCGCGGTTCACGGCCTTGCGCCGCGATCCGGCATGGCGGACGCACCTGTCCAACGTGCAGCGCGAACGGGCCGAGTCGTTCTGGACGGCGCCGCAGTATGCCGCTCGGCGTGCCGACGTGCTCCGTCGACATCGCGAGCGCTGGAACGAAGCGGAACGCGAAGCCCAGCGGCAACGGCAGGTGCGGTTCTGGCACGACAACGCCTCCGCACGTGGCGCTCTGGGCGACCGGTCGCGGGATGCCTGGTCGGAAGCAAGCCCCGAACGGCGACGCCGGCAAGCCGAGTACGCGCGCTCGCTGCGGTTGCGTCCCGACATCGACGCCTCCACGGTTCGCGAAGCGCTGGACGCAACGGGTTCGATCCGTGGCGCGGCGCGGCTCCTCGACCGCGACCGCAACGTGTTCCGACGCTTCCCCGAGGTCCTGGCCGCCTTCCGCGGCGTCCCCGCCGCCGCCGGGTCCTACCGCAACCACCGCGTCGCGAGCGTCCGCCCCCTCGAAGGTGAAGAGGACGTCTACTGCCTGACGGTGCCGGAAGC
Source organism: Trueperaceae bacterium (assembly GCA_029210865.1). Lineage (GTDB taxonomy): Bacteria > Deinococcota > Deinococci > Deinococcales > Trueperaceae > JAABTL01. The sequence goes on along the minus strand of JARGGE010000026.1, from coordinate 4,003 downwards.
GGGCAACTTCGCCCTCGAGGCGGGCGTCTTCGTCGCCAACTGCGGGATCGTCGCGAACGTGACTCCGTTGGAGCCCGGCTGGGAGGGCCACGTCACCCTCGAGCTCTCGAACACCACCCCGCTGCCGGCCAAGGTCTACGGCAACGAGGGCATCGTCCAGCTGCTGTTCTTCCAGGGCGACCGCCCCGAGGTCACCTACGGCGACCGCAAGGGCAAGTACCAGGGCCAGACCGGCATCACGCTGCCGCGCCTCGGCACCGAGGACTGACCCCGACCGCCCACCGCCACGCGACGGGGGCGGTCAGCCGCCCTCGTCGTCGAGCTCCATCCGCGGCAGCCGGACGGAGAAGGTCGTGTCGCTGGGCGCGCTCGCGAGCGTGAGCTCGCTCGCGTGGGCGGTCGCGATCTGGCGGGCGATGGCGAGCCCCAGCCCGGAGCCGCCTCCGCCACCCGTCCAGAACTTCTCGAAGACCTTCGCGCGCAGCTCCTCGGGGACGCCCGGTCCGGTGTCGTGAACCTCGAGCGCGACGTCGTCGCCCTCGACGCGGGCGCGCAGCGTCACGGCCGGAGCGCCGGCCAGGCGCACCGCGTTCGCCGTCAGGTTGCGGACCAGCTGCCGCAGCCGCGTCGGGTCGCCCAGCACCGTCGTTTCGCCGGGAACCCCCTCGACGCGGACGCCGGGCCACTCCTCGGCCACCGGCACCAGCACGTCGGCCACCGGGTCGAGGAGGAACGGGTCGAACTCGCGCACCACCTCGCCGCGCGACAGCTGCAGCAGGTCGGTCACGAGCCGCGACATGCCGGCCGCCACCCGGCGCGCGTCGTCGAGGTCGCGCCGCACCTCGGGGTCGGCGCGCCGCGACGCCCGCTCGAGGAAGCCCTGCAGCGAGGTCAGCGGGGTGCGCAGCTCGTGCGACGTCTCGGCCAGGAAGATCCGCTGCGCCCCCATCGCCGCGCGCAGGCGCTCCAGCAGCGCGTTGAGCACCTCGGTGAGGCGGCCGACCTCGTCGCGGGCGCCCGGGTCGGGGATCGGCTCGAGGCGCTCGGGGTCGAGCCGCTGGGCGGCGAGCGCGAGGCGCCGGACGGGCCGCGTGATCGCGGCCGCCAGGGCCCAACCGACCGCCACGGAGGCCGCGATCAGCACCGTCGCCACCAGGACCAGGTCGCGCGCCAGCCGCGCGAGCGCCGCCCCGATGAAGTCGGCGTCGCCCACCACCGCGACCACGCCGAACTCGAAGGGCGTCAGCGCCACTTGGACCGGCGTGCCCGCCAGGGCCCCGCGCCAGTCGACCGGTGCCTCGCGCGCCCCGAGGACGACGCGCGCTGGTAGCGCCGCATCGCCACCGGCGAAGGGCGCCTCGCTCGCCACCAGCAGGGCGCCCAAGGGGTCGTAGAGCTGCACGACCACGCCGCCGGTGGGCCCCGCGAGCAGGTCGCGGGCGCTGCCGGCGGCCCCGGTCGCGTAGAGGGACGCCACCGCGGCGGCGTCCGCGCGCAGCGACACCTGCAGCGTGCCCTGCAGGCTGCCGCGGACGACGACGAAGGCGGAGACCGAGGCGACCAGCGAGAGCAGCCCGATCGCGAGACCGGCCAGCACCGCCCCGCGCCAGGTGAGCGGCCACGGGCGGCGGACGCCGCGGCGCTCGGGGTCAGCCCTTGATCGCGTAACCGACCCCGCGCACCGTGCGGATGACGCCGAACCCGCCGGCGTCGCGCAGCTTGCTGCGGATGTTGGCGACGTGGACGTCGACGACGTTCGACGTAGGCGGCAGGTCCTCGCCCCACACGTGGCGTTCGATCTCGGCACGGCTGTAGACGCGGCCCGGCTGCCCGGCGAGGTACGCGAGCAGGTCGAGCTCGCGCGGCGAGAGCCGCACCTCGGCCCCCGACCACCACACCTGCTTGCGCACGGTGTCGAGCACCAGGTCGCCGATGGCGGTGGGCGTGCCGCCGTGGTGCTTGCGCAGCTGCACGCCCACGCGCGCCTTCAGCTCCTCGACGTGGAACGGCTTGGCCAGGTAGTCGTCGGCGCCGGCGTTGAGCATCTCCACCTTGGTTGCGACGTCGTCGGCCGCGGTGAGGATCAGGATCGGCGTCCCCTCGGTGCGGCGCACGCGGCGCGCGATCTCGGCCCCGGAGACGTCGGGCAGGCCGAGGTCGAGGACGATCAGGTCGGGCTTCAGCTCGCGGATGCCGGCGAGGCCCCGCATGCCGCCGTCGAAGGCGTGCACGTCGTAGCCGGCCTCTTCCAGTTCGAGCGTCAGCAGGCGCGCGATGTCGAGGTCGTCCTCGACGATGACGATGCGGTGGGGCACGCGGGTCACCTCCTGGTGACGAGGACGAGGTCGATGCCGCGCTCGTCGCGCAACCACGCGCGCAGCGACACCGCGGCGTCGGCCTCAGGGAAGCGGACGAGGACGTCGGATCGGTCGTCGGCCACGCGCCCGTAGATGGCGCGGACCCCGGAGAGCGCCTCCGCCTTCTCGGCGTCGCTGGCGTCGGGCGGGAAGACGAGCAGCCGCACCTCGGTCCCGGCGTCGAGCGGCAGGTCGACCACCAGGTGCCCGCCCTCGGTCACGCGCCCGCTCGAGTACACGGTCAGCAGGTCGGGCGACACGAGGCGCAGCTCGGTCCCCACCGGGAAGGCCGGCAGGCTGGCCACGCTCTGGGCGAGGAGGAACCCGATCACGAACGGGGACGCCATGACGCATGCTACCAGCGGGTCTTCGAGGCGCCCTCGGCCAGGTGCAGGCGCCCTTCAGCCAACCTTCACCCGCGCGACCTCGACCCCCGCAGGCCACCGCACCACCGGGGACTCGGCCGGCGCCGAACGCGAGTGGAACGCACCACCGCCGCCTTCGTCACCGAAGCGGTACCATGGCCGCCACATGCCGATGCGACCACACGTCCTCCGCGCCTGGCGCGCCCTCGCCGTCGTGGTCCTGGTCGGATCCTTCACGTCCGCCCTGGGCCAGGCCTTCTCCGCCGATCGCTACCTGCAAGAATGCTTGCGCTTCGAGGCCGGGGGCGACCTGACGACCGCGCGCGGCAGCTGCCTGAACGCCCTCGAGGTCGATGCCGACCTCGCCGAGGCCAACCTGGCGCTCGCGCGCATCGAGATCGGGTTGGGCGAGTTCGCCAGCGCCGAGAGCCGCCTGCTGCGGGTCCGCGGCCAGATCGCGGGCGCCGAACCGACGGTGCTGCTCGCCGAGGTCACCTTCGCGTCGGGCCGCGTCGACGAAGCGGCGGCGCACGCCGCCACCGCCCGGTCGCTGCTGGTCGAGCAGCCCGACCTCGCGCTCACCGGCCGGCTCGCCTTCCTCGAAGGGCGCATCGCCGAGGCCCGTGGCGAGATCGACCCCGCGCTCGCGGCGTACGCGCAGGCGATCGCCGCGGACGGGCTGTCGGTGCGCTACCGGCTGGCCGACGCCGAGCTGCGCTTCCGCCTCGGCGACCTCGACGGCGCGCTCACGCAGCTCCGTGCGTTCGAGGCGCTCTCGGGCAACGTCCTCGACGCCGACGTCAAGTCGCTCGTCGGTCGCACCCTGTGGGCTCAGGGCGAGGCGGTCGCCGCCGCCGGCCAGATCGAGACCGCGCTGGCGCTCCGGCCGGTCCGCGACAGCGCGGCCCAGGCGGCCGACCTGCGCGCCTTGGCGGTGCTGTACTACGGCCAGGGCGACGTCGAAGGGGGCGGCCTGGCGCTCCGCGAGGCGCTCCGGCGTGGCAACCTGCTCGTGCAGTTCGACGGCAACACGCTGCTGTGGTTGGTGGTGATCGCGGTCCTGCTCGCCGTCCACCTGGTGGGCGAGGCGCGCCATGGCGGCCTGGTGGTCCCCAACGGCGAGGGCCCCCGCCCCTGGTCGCTCGGCCAGGCCTACGGCGTCCTCGGCACCGGCGTCCTCGTCGGCCTCGCGGCGTCGCTGGTGTACGGCACCCTGGTCCATCAGAACCTGCTCGTGCTCCTGACGCCCCACCAGCAGCACGAGGCGCGCTCGGTGTACCT
>JARGGE010000269.1 GCA_029210865.1 Trueperaceae bacterium | reverse complement strand
GCTCGAGGACCGACCACGTTGCGGTGTGCTCGGTGGTCCCGGCCGCCCGCTGCAGGCGTTCGCGCAGGACCTCGTCGGTGACGCCGTCGGCCACGTCCTCCGGGATGTCGACGGCGTACGCATGGAACGTGCGCGGGGCACCGTCCAGGACAGCCTCGAGGGTGCCCGTGACCCACGCCACGGGCTCGGACTGGGCGTGGGCCGTGGCGAGCACCGAGGTGAGGCCGGCGACCAGGGCCAGCACGAGCCTCGGGGCGATACGGAACGATCGTCGCGGTCGCGTGAGGTCCTCCTCGCTAGGGTGCGCCGACCCTACCGCCTCGGAGGTCCCACCCACGCCGGAACCGCCACGTCAAGCGCCGCGCCCGCACGACCGGCGACCCTTCCTCACGCCCGTCGGGGGTACCCTCGGCCGTGATGAACCGCATGCACGGCACCACCATCGTCGCCGTCCACCGGGACGGCATGACCGCCCTCGCCGGCGACGGCCAGGTCACGTTGGGCGACACCATCGTCAAGCGCGGCGCCGTCAAGGTGCGCACCCTCGCCGACGGCCAGGCGCTCGCCGGCTTCGCCGGTGCCGTCTCGGACGCCTTCACGCTGCTCGAGAAGTTCGAAGGCTACCTCGAGAGCCACAAGGGGCAGCTGCTGCGGGCCGCGATCGAGACCGTCAAGGAGTGGCGCACCGACCGGATGCTGCGCCAGCTCGAGGCGATGCTCATCGTCTGCGACGGCGAGCAGATCCTCACGCTCTCCGGGTCGGGCGACGTCGTCCGCCCGGACGACCCCGTCGCGGCGGTCGGCTCCGGCGGTGCCTACGCCCAGGCCGCCGCGCTCGCGCTGCTCCGCCACAGCGACCTCGACGCCGCCACCATCGCGCGCACCGCGCTGCTGATCGCGGCCGAGATCGACCTGTACACCAGCGGCACCGCCACCGTGCTCACGATCGGCGGCGACGAGGCCGACGAGGCCGATGGCGCCGAACCCGAGCCCGACGCGGGCACCTCGCCCGCCCCGAAGGTGCCCGCATGAACCCCACCACGCCGTTCGACCTGACCCCTCTCGAGGTGGTCGAAGCGCTCGACCGCCACATCATCGGCCAGCACACGGCGAAGCGCGCCGTGGCCGTAGCGCTCCGCAACCACCTGCGCCGCCGCAAGCTGCCCGAGGCGCTGCGGGCCGAGGTCGCGCCCAAGAACATCCTGATGATCGGACCCACCGGCGTCGGCAAGACCGAGATCGCGCGGCGGCTGGCCAAGCTCGCCCGGGCGCCGTTCCTGAAGGTCGAGGCGACCAAGTTCACCGAGGTCGGCTACGTCGGCCGCGACGTCGACTCGATCGTCCGCGACCTGGTCGCCGCGTCCGTGGCGATGGTCGAGGAGGAGCGCAAGGCGGCGGTGGCCGACCGCGCCAGGGCCGCGGCCGAGGCGCGCGTGCTCGAGGCCTTGCTGCCGGGGGGCAGCGACGAGGGGCGCGCGTCGATGAAGCAGCTCCTGACCGCCGGCAAGCTCGAGGACCGGGTCGTCGAGATCGAGGTCGAGGAGGCCGGCGGCGGGGCGCCCATGCTCAACCTGCCCGGCATGGAGCAGATGCAGGAGCAGTTGCAGCAGGCGTTCGGGTCGTTCATGCCCAAGAAGCGCGCCCGCCGCAAGCTGAGCGTGCGCGAGGCGCGGCGCGCGCTCATGGCCGAGGAGGCCGACAAGCTCATCGACCACGACGAGGTGCAGCGCGACGCCGTCTGGCGCGCCGAGAACGCCGGCATCGTCTTCCTCGACGAGCTCGACAAGATCGCCGGCGACGCGTCGACGAGCGGGCCGGACGTCTCGGGCGAGGGCGTGCAGCGCGACCTGCTGCCGATCGTCGAGGGCACCACCGTCCAGACGCGCTGGGGGCCGGTCGCGACCGACCACGTGCTCTTCATCGCGGCCGGCGCCTTCTCGGTGAGCAAGCCCTCCGACCTGATCCCCGAGTTGCAGGGGCGCTTCCCGGTCCGCGTCGAGCTCGAGGAGCTCTCTGCCGTCGACCTGCAACGGGTGCTCACCCAGCCCGAGCACGCGCTCACCAAGCAGTACCAGGCACTGCTCGCGGTCGACGGCACCCACCTGGAGTGGGAAGAGAGCGGCGTGCAGGCGATCGCCGAGGCCGCCGAACGCGTCAACCGCGAGGTCGAGGACATCGGAGCGCGGCGCCTGCACACGGTGCTCGAGACGGTGCTCGAGGACGTCGCCTTCGGCACCGACCTCGGGACCGTCCGCGTGGACGCGGCCTACGTCGAGCGCAAGCTCGGCGACCTGGTCGAGGACGAGGACCTCAACCGGTACGTGCTGTAGCAGCGCGCCGACGCGAGCCCGACCGCCGGTGTGGGCGGGCCGCCGGCGTCCGCGGACCTCCGCCGCGGGCGGCGCGCGCTAGGCTGAGACCATGCCCACCACCGAGCTGCTGAACTTCGTGGGCGGCGCCTGGCGTCGCTCGTGCGCCGCCGGCCACGCCTCCGTCCGCAACCCCGCCACCGGCGAGACGCTGGCGGTGGTGCCGCTCACCCCGGCCGACGAGGCCGCGGCCGCCGTCGAGGCCGCGCAGGCGGCGTTCCCGGCCTGGCGCGCCACCCCGGTCGGCGACCGGATCCAGCCGCTCTTCCGGCTGAAGGCGCTCTTGGAACGCGACCTCGACGAGCTCGCGCGCACGATCACGCTGGAGTGCGGCAAGACCTACGCCGAGAGCGAGGGCGAACTGCGCCGCGGCATCGAGAACGTCGAGGTCGCCGCCGGCATGCCCAGCCTCATCCAGGGCTGGAACAACGAGGACGTCGCGCGCGGCATCGACGAGCACCTCTTCCGGCAGCCGCTCGGGGTCGTCGCCGCCATCACGCCCTTCAACTTCCCCGGAATGATCCCGCTCTGGTTCCTCCCGTACGCGGTGGCGGCCGGCAACTGCTTCGTCCTCAAGCCGAGCGAACGGGTGCCCATGACCACCCAGCACCTGGTGCGCCTGTGCGACGAGGCGGGCTTCCCCGCCGGCGTCGTCAGCCTGGTGAACGGCGGCAAGGCGGCGGTCGACGCGCTGCTCGACCACCCCCTCGTGCGGGCCGTCAGCTTCGTCGGCAGCACCCCGATCGCCAAGTACGTCTACGCCCGGGCGACGGCGAGCGGGAAGCGCGCCCAGTGCCAGGGGGGTGCCAAGAACCCCGCCATCGTGCTCCCGGACGCCGACCACGACATGGCGACGCGCATCCTCGCCGACAGCGCCTTCGGCTGCGCCGGCCAGCGCTGCCTGGCCACCAGCGTCGCCATCACCGTCGGCGACGCCAAGGAGCCCTTCACCGAGCGGATCGTCGAGGACGCCCGCACCCGCCGCGTCGGCTTCGGCCTCGACGAGGGCGTGCAGATGGGGCCGGTCATCACGTCCGAGAGCCGCGACCGCATCGCGGGCCTGATCGAGACCGGCACGCGCGAGGGCGGACGCCTGCTCGTCGACGGCCGCGGCCAGGGCGTCGACGGCTTCGCCGACGGCTACTTCATGCACCCCACCGTCGTCGCCGACGCCGACCCGCACGGGACGCTGGCGCGAACCGAGGTCTTCGGCCCGGTGCTCACCATGCTGCACGCGGCCACCCTCGAGGACGCGATCGCGCTCGCGAACGACCGCGCCTTCGGCAACCAGGCCTGCCTGTTCACGAGCAGCGGCGCGGCCGCCCGCGCCTTCCGCCACCAGGTGCGCGCCGGCAACGTCGGCATCAACCTCGGCGTCGCCGCCCCCATGGCCTACTTCCCCTTCAGCGGCTGGGGCGACAGCTTCTTCGGCGACCTGCACGCGCAGAGCCACCACGGGGTCGAGTTCTACACCGAGACCAAGGTCGTCATCGAGCGCTGGCCCAGCGACTGGACCCGGCGCTTCTGAGCGGCAGCCGGGGCCTCAGCGGGTTCCTTGGTCGGGCACGAACCGGCGCACCCCGAACCCCGTGAGGACCACGGCGCCGAGCGCCGCGACGCTCGCCAGCAGGGCCACCGCCCCGCCCAGCCACGGCACGGCGCCCACGAGCGCCTGAGCGGCCGCGTACGCGGTGGTGCCGAGGGCGACCGCGACCGCCCCCTCCGGAACCCAGCCGCGGCGCGCGAGCGCCCGGCCGATCAGGGTCCCCCAGGCCAACCAACCGAAGGCGATCGCGACCGCGAAGCCCACGCCGCCGACCAGCGCCACCGGGATGAGCACGACGGTGGCCACCATCGCGACGAGCAGGACCGACCCGACGAGCGCGGAGAGAGCCCCCATCGACGCCGCCACCACCGGGTGGCGCGCGAGCGCCTCGGCGGTGCGGTCCAGGGTGCGCGGCGCCCAGCGCGCGAAACCGAGCGCGAAGAGCACGAGGAG
>JARGGE010000268.1 GCA_029210865.1 Trueperaceae bacterium | reverse complement strand
CCGCGGGCCGCGCCTGCGCCGCCCGCGGCCTCGACCCCGTCTGGACGGTCGGGGCCGCCGCGCGGCCGCTCGCCGACGCCTGCCCCGGCACCCGCCACCTCGAGGACGTCGCCGCCGCCATCGCGGCGGCCGACGCGCTCCCGCGCCACGGCACGCTGCTGGTGAAGGGCTCGCGTGGGATCGGGCTCGAGGCGTTGGTCGCGCACCTGGTCGGCGCCCCCGAGGCGACGCGATGAGCGCGCTCGGCAGCGGCGGGACGATCGCGCTCGCGGCGCTGGTCTCGTTGCTCGCGACCGGCGCCTTCGTGCAGCTCGCCCACCGGGTCGGCTGGGGCAAGGTGGTCCGCGACGACGGACCCGAGAGCCACCGGCCCAAGCACGGCACCCCGACGATGGGGGGGGCCGCCTTCCTCTCGGTCGCGCTGGTCGTCGCCCTGCTGGTCGGCCCCCGCGACGCCGACGGGCTCGCCTTGGTGGCGCTGGTGGCCGCCAGCGCGCTCCTCGGGCTCGGCGACGACGCCACCGCGCTCGCGCGCAAGCGCGCGAGCCGCCGCGGCGATGCCGGCGAGGTCAGCGCCGCCACCGGCCTCTTCGCCCGCTGGCGCCTGCTCGGTCAGAGCGTCATCGCGCTCGCCTTCGCCGCGTACGCGGTGCAGGCCGGCCACGGCCCCTTCGGCATCGCCGCGCTCGACGTGGCGCTCTTCGCCTTCGTCGTCGTCGGCAGCGTGAACGCCTACAACTTCACCGACGGCCTCGACGGCCTCGCCGCCGGCGTCGCCGTCCCGGCGCTGCTGCTCTTCGCGGGCGCGCCGCTCGCCGCGGCGCTTACGGGCACCCTCCTCGGCTTCCTCTGGTACAACGCCCACCCGGCACGCGTCTTCATGGGCGGGGTCGGCGCCGAGGCGCTCGGCGCCGCCGTGGCCGGCCTCGCCATCCTGGCCGGGGCGGTTTGGTGGCTGCCGCTCATCGCGCTCCTGCCGGTCCTCGAGGTCGTCTCGGTGATCGCCCAGGTGGCGTACTTCCGCGCCACCGGCGGCAAGCGGCTCCTGAAGATGGCGCCGTTCCACCACCACCTCGAGCTCTCCGGCTGGCCCGAACCGCGCATCGTGATCCGCTTCTGGGTGGTGACCGCGGCGCTCGTGGCCCTGGTCCACCGGCTCGCCGGGGGTGGGTTCGGCCCGTGAGCGCCCCGCTGCTCGTCTACGGTCTCGGCCGCAGCGGCGGCGCGGTCGTCGCGCGCGCCCGCGCCGAGGGCGAGGAGGTCGTCTTCGTCGACGCGCGCGCGCAGGGCGACGACGTCGACGCCGCCGAACGGCTCGGCGCGCGCCGCGTCGCGGACGCGGCGGCCGCCCTGCGGCTGCCGGTCGCCCCGACGACGTGCGTCGCCGCGCCCGGCGTGCCGATCGACCACCCCGACCTCGTGGCGCTGCGCGCCACCGGCGTCGAGGTGATCGGCGAGGTCGTGTGGCTGCTGCGGCGCGCCCCCGCCCCCACGATCGGGATCACCGGCACCGCCGGCAAGGGGACGGTGACGCGCTGGACCGCCGACGTCCTGCTCGCCGCCGGGATCGAGGCGGTGGCGGGCGGCAACCTCGACCCGGCGCTCTCGGCGGTGGCGCGGCCGGGCGCGACGCTCGTGGTGGAGCTGTCCTCGTTCCAGCTCGAGCGCGCCCCCGGGTTGCGCCCCGACGTCGCCGTGGTGCTCAACCTGGGGGTCGACCACCTCGACCGTCACGGCGACCTCGCGACGTACCACGCCGCCAAACACCACCTGGTGCGCGACCTCGGCCCCGACGCCACCTTCGTCGCCAACGCCGACGACCCCCTCGTGGCCGCCTGGGCCGCGCGGAGCCGCGCCCGCGTCCGCCGCTTCTCGCTCGCCGCCGACGCGGGCGCCGACGCCTGGTGGGACCGCGCGGGCGGCCACCTGATGCTCGACGGGCGGCCGCTCGTGCGCGCCGACGAGCTGCGCGTCCGCGGCCCGCACCTGATCGCCGACGCCTTGGCGGTGGCGCTCGCTGCAGACGCGATGGGCGCCCCCCGGGCGGCGATCGCCGCCGGCCTCCGCGCCTTCGGCGGCCTGCCCGGCCGCCACGTGGAGGTGGGGCGGCTGGGAGGCGTGCGCTTCGTCGACGATTCGATCGCCACCCGGCCGCTCGCGGTCGAGGCCGCGCTGCGGGCCTGCGACCCCCCCGTCGTGTGGCTCGCGGGTGGGGTCGACAAGGGCGCCGAGGTGGGCGCGCTCGCCGAAGCGCTGCGCGACCGGGTGGTCCTGACGCTCGGCATCGGCGCGAGCGGACGGGCCTACGCCGACGCCGCCGCCGCCTTCGCCGCCGCCGAGGTCGCCCCGTCCGGCGACGGGGCCGCCACGCTCGCTTGGGCCGTGCGGCGCGCGTACGGCCACCTGCGCGACGCGCACGACGGCCACGGGACCGTGCTGCTGGCACCGCTCGCCGCCTCCTTCGACCAGTTCCGCGATTACGCCCACCGGGGCGGCGTCTTCCGCGACGCGGTCACGGCGCTCGCCGCGGCGACGGCCACCGAGGAGGGGGTGGTATGGACCCCCTCCTCGTGACGCTGCAGCTGCTGCTCGGCGCCTTCGGCGTCCTGGGGGTCGCCACCGCCGCGCCGGGCGACGCGCTCGACCAGGCGCTGCGCTTCGGGGCCGCCTTCGTGCTCACCCTCGTCGTCGCGCGGGTGCCGCCGCGGGCGGTCGTGCGCTTCGCGCCTGCGCTGTACGCCGTCTCGCTGGTGCTGCTCGTCCTGGTGCTGTTCCTCGGCATCGCCCCCAGCACCGGCGACGCGCGCCGCTGGCTCCCGCTCGGGCCGGTGACGTTCCAGCCCTCGGAGCTGATGAAGGTGGCGGTGATCGCCTACCTGGCGGCCTTCTTCCACAACCACCTCGGCGACTGGCAGATCTGGCGACCGATGGTCGTCGTCGGCGTCGCCGCCGGGCTGATCGTGCTGCAGCCGAACGTCTCGACCGCGCTGTTCGTCTTCGTGCTGGCCTTCGCCATCATGATCGCCGCGGGCACCAGCCTCCAGCGGCTCGTCTCGATCGGGACCGCCGCCGCGCTGATCGCGGTGGCGATCGGCGCCCCGTACCTCAGCCACCTCGACTACCTGGGCGACCGTCTGCGTGGCTTCGGCGACGCCCTCGCCGGACGCCCCGACCTCGCCGGCATCGGCTACCAGGCGGAGCGGGCGCGGCAGGCGCTGGCGCGCGCCGGCGCCTTCGGCGTGGGGCCCAGCCGACCCCTGTCGGTGCCCGCGGGCGAGACCGACATGGTCGCGATCTCGATCGGCCAGGCGCTCGGCCTGGTGGGGCTGAGCGTGCTGATCGTCGCCTTCGTGCTGCTGGTGGCGCGCACCTTCCGGATCGCCGCCGCGGCGCGCGGTCCGGCCGCCCTGCTCGCTGCCGGCGCAGGGCTCTACGTCGCCGGCCAGGCCTCGCTCAACCTGCTCGTCGCCGCCGGCTTGCTGCCGGTCACCGGGGTGCCGCTGCCGCTGGTGAGCTACGGCTTCAACTCGGCCTTCTCGGTCTCGATCGCGCTCGGCTTCGTCCACGCGGCCTTCCGCGAGGCGCGGGCGCGCGGGGCGCCGCTGTGACCGCCCCCGCCCCCGGTCACCTGTGGCTGGCCGCCGGCGGGACCGGCGGCCACGTCTTCCCCGCGCTGGCGCTCGCCGCCACCGCCCATGCCGCAGGCTGGCGGACGACGCTCGTCGGCGACGCGAACGGCCCGGAGCGGGCCTGGGCTAGCGAAGCCGGCGTCGCGTTCCTCGGGCTCCCGGCCGGCAAGCTCGACCGCGGCCGCCCCGACCCGCGCGCGCTGGTGCGCGCGCTGCGCGGGGTCGCCGCCGCCGTGGGCGCCGTGCGCCGGGAGCGCCCGGACCTGGTGGTCGGGTTCGGTGGCTTCGCGAGCCTGCCGGCGGTCGCGGCGGCCCGGCTCACCGGCACCCCCTTCGCGCTGCACGAGACGAACGCCTACCCTGGGTTGGTCACGCGCGCCTTCGCGCGCACGGCGCGGCTCGTCGTCCTCACCCAGGGCGAGACCACCGCGCACCTGCCCGGCGCCCGCACGGCGGTCGTCCCGCTGCCCGTGCGCGAGCAGCGGCGGACGCGGGCCGACGCGCGCACCGAACTCGGGGTCCCGAAGGACGCGGTCGTCACCCTCGTGCTCGGCGGATCGCAGGGCTCGGCCTACCTCAACGCGGTGGTGCCCCCGCTGGCCGCCGCGCTCCAGGCCGAGCACCCCGACCTGTGGGTGCTCCACCAGACCGGACCGCGGTGGCACACCGCCACGGCAGCGGCGGTGGGCGAGCGCCCGCGTTACCGCCTCGCCGGCTTCGTCGATGCTACGGTCGCGTTCGCCGCGGCCGACCTCG
>JARGGE010000267.1 GCA_029210865.1 Trueperaceae bacterium | reverse complement strand
TCGCCTTCGCGCTGACGTTGGCGCTCCTCTCCTGGTGGCGCGTCAAGCGCAACGGCTGGGACGCCGGGGAACGGCTGCTCGGGAGCAGCGACGGCGCCCTGAGCGGCGTCCTCGTGGGCGCGGTCGTGTACGGTGCCTTCCTCGCGTACCTGCTCTACGCCCCGCGCGGCGGCGTCACCGGCCCCTTCTTCCTCGACCTCGCGTCGCTGACGCCGCTGCGGGTCGCGGCCCTGGCCGCTCTGCCGCTGGCCGAGCCCTTCTTCCGCGGCGTCCTGCGTCCGGCGGTGGCGCGCCGCTACGGTGGACCGCTCACGGTCGTCGTGGTCGCGCTGGCGTGGGCGCTCTCGTTCGCGACGCCGCTGGTGGCGCTCGTCCCGGTCGGGTTCCTGCTCGCCGAGATCGACCGCCGCCGCCCGAACGGCCTCGCCGCCGCGACCGCGCTCTGGGTCGCGTGGCTCGCCCTCGCCGCCACCGTGGCGATCTCGCCGTTCGTCCGCCAGCTCTTCCTCTGACGCGATCGTGCCAGCACCGAACGATTGGCTCGAGCGTTCCCTCTGGGTGCTCGACGTCGGTCATCGCGGCTTCGCGCCGGTGACCTGGCGCGACGACCTGGGCCTCGCCGGCCTCGCCTTCGCCGACCCCGCCCTCGCCGAGCGCCATCGCGACCGCCTGACGCGCGCGCGCCCGCACGCGACGGCGGCGCGTCGCCCGCGCGTGCGCCTGCTCGAGCTCGCCGGCGACGACGCGCGCGCCCGCGAGGAGTGGCTGCACGCCGTGCTGGACGCGGGCGCCGCACGCGTCGGCTTCGACGTCGACCCCGAGCGACCCGATCCCGCCGCCTTCGAACTGACCGGCGCGCTGCTCGCCGAGGTCCTCGCGCACAAGCGTGGGTTATCCTGCATGTGACCTTCCATGACGGTTCGCTGACACGGCGCACGTAGCGTCGAGGCGACCGCACGGCATCCGCGGTGACACGGATCCGGCGCCGACGCCGTCGGCCAGGGGTTCAGGAGGTACGCCATGAAGCGAACCATCATCGTTCTTCTCTCGGCGCTGCTGCTGGGGCTCACCCAGGCGCAGACCACCATCGAGTTCTGGTACGCGTTCACCGACGCGCCCCGCCAGGGCTGGATCAACGACCGCATCGACGAGTTCAACGCCGAGCTCGCCGCGCAGAACTCGCCCTACCGGGTCGAGGGCTCGAACAAGGGGAGCTACCGCGAGACGCTCGAAGCGGCCGTGCTCGCCACCCGTCAGGGCACCCCGCCGCACCTGGTGCAGCTGTTCGAGGTCGGCAGCCAGCTCGCCATCGACACCGGCATCTTCCGGGCGATCGACGGCTTCGGCGGCGGCATCGACACCAGCGACTACATCGAGCCGGTCCTGAACTACTACACGATCGACGGCCGCGTGTACTCGATCCCCTTCAACAGCTCGAGCCCCATCCTCTACGGCAACGAGACGCTCCTCGAGCGCGCCGGCCTCTCCACCGAGCGCCTCCCCGAGACCTTCGGCGAGCTCCTCGCCGCCTGCGAGCAGGCCGAGGCCGCCGGCGTCACCGAAGCGTGCATCACCTTCCCGCTCCACACCTGGTTCTTCGAGCAGTGGGTCGCGCAGCAGGGCGAGCCGCTCGTGAACAACGGCAACGGCCGCGACGCGCGCGCCACCGAGGTGCTCCTGACCAGCGACGCCGCGCTGCGCGTCGGCCAGTTCATGAAGGACCTCGCCGACGGCGGCCACTACAGCTACACCGGCCGCTTCGAGGACTGGGCCGGCTCCGAAGCGATCTTCGGCAACCAGCAGTCGCTCTACTTCATCACCTCGACCGCCGACGCCGGCAACATCATCCGCGGCGCGGCCGAGAACGGCTTCGACGTCGCGACCGGTCTGCTCCCCATCCCCGACGGCGTCACCCGCAACGGCGTGGTCATCGGCGGCGCCAGCGTCTGGATGGTCGACGGCCCCCCCGAGGTCGAGCTCGAGGTCGCCCGCGACTTCGTCCTGTACATGACGAACACCGAGAACATGGTCTCGTGGCACAAGCTCACCGGCTACTACCCGGTGCGCGTCTCGTCCGTTGAGGCGCTCGAGGCGGAGGGCTGGTTCGACGAGAACCCCGAGTTCACCATCGCCTTCACGCAGCTGACCGAGACCCTGACGAACCAGGCGACCGGCGGCGCGCTGCTCGGCACCTTCGGCGACACCCGCACGATCGTCGAAGAGGCGCTCCAGAAGATCTACCAGGGCAGCGCCACCGTCGAGGAAGCGATGGACGAGGCCAAGCGCCAGGCCGACGCGGTGCTGGCCGAGTACAACGCGAACTTCTGACCCACGTCCGGACCATCGAGCGAACGGCGGGCCCCACACGGGGGCCCGCCGTTCGCGTACCGTAGGGGCACCCATGCGAGAACACGCCGTCTTCACCAACCGCTGGCTCCCGTGGGTCTTCCTGGCGCCGAGCCTGGCGGTCCTGACCGTCTTCCTCTACTACCCGCTGTGGCAGGCGGTGGTGCTGTCGTTCCACCGCGCGAACCTGCTGCTCGGCACCCGCCGCTTCGTCGGCTGGGGCAACTACGAGGCGATCTTCACCGGGCCGCTGTCGGCGCGCTACCACCAGGTGATGGTGCAGTCCTTCGCTTTCAGCATGCTCGTCGTGGTCATCGGGCTGTCGATCTCGGTGGTGCTCGCGACGCTGGCGGCGCAGCCGCTGAGGGGCGCGCGCGTCTACCGGCTGCTGCTCATCTGGCCCTTCGCGCTCTCGCCTGCGGTCGCGGCGACCATCATGCTCTTCCTCTTCAACCCCGAGATCGGCGGCGTCAACCAGGTGCTGAACGCGCTGTTCGGCATCAAACCGCGCTGGCTCGACACACCGCAGCTGGCGTTCGCGCTGGTGGTGGTCACGGCCGTCTGGAAGAACCTCGGCTACAACGTCGTCTTCTACCTCGCGGCGCTCCAGAACGTGCCCAAGGAGCTGTCCGAGGCGGCGGCGATCGACGGCGCCAGCGGCTTCCAGCGCTTCTTCCGCATCACGCTGCCGATGCTCTCGCCCATGACCTTCTTCCTGGTGTTCACCAACCTGACCTACAGCTTCTTCGACTCGTACGGCCTGATCGACGTCCTCACCCGCGGCGGGCCGATCGGTCCCGCCCCCTTCGACGCCGTCGGCATCACGCGCACGATGGTCTACCAGGTGGCCAACGACGGCTTCACCGGCAGCGGCAACACCGGGCTGGCGGCCGCCTTCGGCAACATCGTGCTCGCGATCGTCGCGCTGATCACGTTCGCGCAGTTCCGTTTCGGCGGGCGCCGCGTCCAGTACGGGGACCACTGATGCCGCGGCCGCGCCCCCGGCGCTCGTCCGGCCGCTTCTGGTCGCACGTGGTGCTGATCGTCGCGTGCGTGCTCGTGGCGTTCCCCGTGCTCTTCGCGCTCATCAAGGCGACCCAGACCCGGGCCGCGGTGCTGTCGCCCAGCCTGATCGCCGGCGATCAGTTCCTCGTCAACCTGCGCCAGGTGTGGGCGACCGCCGACCTGGGGCTGTTCATGCGCAACAGCCTGATCGTCGCGACCGCGGTCACCGTCGGCAAGACGATCCTCTCGCTCTTCGGCGGCATGGCGCTCGTGTTCTTCCGCTTCCCGGGCCACAGGTTCGTCTTCGGCTTCGTGCTCCTCACCCTGATGATGCCGACCGAGGTGCTCATCGTCCCGCTCTTCGACCTCGTCTCGCTGCGCCCACCCGAGTCGTGGGCGGTGTTCTGGGCCTGGTTCAGCGACCCCGGTCGGGTCTTCCTGCGACCGCTCGACTTCGGCTTCGGGTGGTCGAACAGCTACCTCGCGCTCATCGTGCCCTTCCTCGCGTCCGCGACCGGCACCTTCCTCTTCCGCCAGCACTTCCGCGCCATCCCCACCAGCCTCGCCGACGCCGCCCGCATCGACGGCGCCACCCCGTGGCAGTTCCTCACCCGCGTGCTGGTCCCCATGAGCGGCAACACGATCGGCGCGCTCGCGGTCATCCAGTTCGTCTACGTCTGGGACCAGTACCTGTGGCCGCGCGTCGTCATCCGGCGCGAGGAACTGCAGGTGGTCCAGGTCGGCCTGAACATGATCATCGGCGCCGGCGACGGCGTCGAATGGGGCTGGGTGATGACCGGCGCGATCGTCACGCTCATCCCGCCGATGCTCATCTTCCTGGTGCTCCAGGAGCGCTTCACCCGCGGCTTCGCCCTCACCGACGCCAAGTGACGCGCCCGCGCGCGGCGGCCCGAGCGCGGGCAGCCGCGCGCTCGCGCGTGGCGGCCGCCCGGTGCGCCGCGCGCAGCTCGCCGAGCGCGTACGTGCGGCCGCGCCACGGCACGCGCCCGGTGGCCAGCGCCCGCAGCGTCGAG
>JARGGE010000266.1 GCA_029210865.1 Trueperaceae bacterium | reverse complement strand
CTCCCGACGCTGCGGATCTCGTAGCTCTCGAGCACCAGCGGCACCTGCGCGACGCGCTCCAGCGCGTGGTAAACGGCGTCGACGGGTCCGTCGCCCGTCGCGGCCTCCTCGTACGTGCCCGTGTCGGTCGTCAAGCGCACGGTCGCGACCGGCGTCATCGTGGTCCCCGACTGGAACTGGACCGCCTCGAGGACGTACGTCGCCGGCACCCGGGCGGACTCGACGTCGACGAGCGCGCGGATGTCGTCGCTCGTCACGTGCTGCTTGCGGTCGCACAGGTCCTTGAAGCGCTTGAAGAGGAGGTTCACCGTGTCGTCGGCCAAGCCCTCGTAGCCGAGGTCGGCGAGCGTCTTGCGGAAGGCGCGACGGCCCGAGTGCTTGCCCATGACGAGCACGCCAGCGTCGCGGCCGACCGTCTCGGCCGACATGATCTCGTAGGTCTCGAGCGCCTTGATGACGCCGTCCTGGTGGATGCCCGATTCGTGGGCGAAGGCGTTGTCGCCGACGACCGCTTTGTTCGGCGGCACGACCATCCCGGTGTACATCGACACCAGGCGGCTGCTCCGGTAGAGCTCGCGGGTCTCGATCGAGGTCGTGTGCCCCCAGAGGTCGCGGCGCGTGTGGAGCGCCATGACGATCTCCTCGAGAGCGGCGTTGCCGGCGCGCTCGCCGATGCCGTTGACGGTGCACTCGACCTGGGTCGCCCCGGCACGGACGCCCGCGAGGCTGTTGGCCACGGCCAGCCCGAGGTCGTCGTGGCAGTGCGTGGAGACGTCGACGCCCTCGATCCCGGGGACGTAGGCGCGCAGGTGGGCGATCAGGTCGCCGTACTCCGAGGGGGTCATGTAGCCGACCGTGTCGGGCACGTTGATGGTGGTGGCGCCGGCGCGGATGGCCTCGCCGAAGATGTGGACCAGGAAGTCGCGATCGGAGCGGCCGGCGTCCTCGGCGCTGAACTCGACGTCGTCGACGAAGCTGCGGGCGAGAGCGACCGACTCGATCGCCTTGGCGACGACCTGGTCGGGCTCCAGGAGCAGCTTCTTCTGCATGTGGATGGGGCTGGTGGCGATGAAGGTGTGGATGCGCGGGCGGCCGGCGACCGCGACGGCCTCGGCGGCACGCTCGATGTCGCCCCGCGCCGCACGCGCGAGGCCGGTCACGACCACGCGCGGGTTCTCCTCGCCGATCGCGCGCGCGATCGCGCGCACGGCCTCGAAGTCGCCGTCCGAGGCGACGGGGAACCCGGCCTCGATGACGTCGACGCCGAGGCGCGCGAGCTGCCGGGCGATCTCGACCTTCTCGCGGACGTTGAGCGCGACGCCGGGCGATTGCTCGCCGTCGCGGAGCGTGGTGTCGAAGATCTTCACGTGCGCCATGGGGTCCTCCATGGGGCGCCACGGGGACCGCGGGTCGGTCCGGGAACGTGGCGCCGGGTTCGGCGCGGGGCGCCGGGGAGCAGGCTTCGGGTCGGGGCGGTGGTGCGGACGTCCGTCAGCCGCGATGGGCGGCGCGGGCGTCCGGGGCTAGTCGCCGCGGCCCCGGGCCACCCGGGCGAGCGGACGCGGGCACGCCGCCCCGGCCCCTCACTTGCCCTTGCCCGCGATGAACGGCATCATCCTGCGCAGCCGGGCGCCCACCTCGGCGACCTCCGACGCGCCCGTCGCGGCTCGCTGGGCCTTCAGGCGCGGCTGCCCGACCTGGTTCTCGAGCAGGAACTCGCGCGCGAAGCTGCCGGTCTGGATGTCGCGGAGCACGCCCTGCATCTCGGCTTTGACCTGCGGCCCGATCACGCGCGGACCGGAGACGTAATCGCCGTACTCGGCGGTGTTGGACACCGAGTAGCGCATGCGCTCGAAGCCGCCCTCGTAGATCAGGTCGACGATGAGCTTCATCTCGTGGACGCACTCGAAGTAGGCCACCTCGGGCTGGTAGCCGGCCTCGACGAGGGTCTCGAAGCCCGCCTGCATCAGGGCGGTGACGCCGCCGCACAGGACCGCCTGCTCGCCGAAGAGGTCGGTCTCGGTCTCCTCCTTGAAGGTGGTCGCGAGCACGCCGCCGCGGGTGCCACCGATCGCCTTGGCGTAGGCGAGGCCGCGCTGCTGCGCGGTGCCGGTGGCGTCCTGGTGGATGGCGAGGAGGCAGGGCACGCCGCCGCCCTCGGTGAAGACGCGGCGCACGAGGTGGCCGGGTCCCTTGGGGGCGACCATGAGGACGTCGACGCCTTCGGGCGGGACGATCTGATGGAAGACGACGTTGAAGCCGTGGGCGAACATCAGCGCGTTGCCGGGCTCCAGGTGGGGGGCGATCTCCTCGCGGTAGACGCGGCCCTGCACCTCGTCGGGCAGCAGCACCATGACGACGTCGCCGGCGGCGGCGGCCTCGGGGACGGTCAGGACGCGAAGGCCCGCGGCCTCGGCCTGCGCCCACGACGCGGATCCTGGACGGAGGCCGACGACCACGTTCATGCCGCTGTCCTTGGCGTTGAGCGCGTGGGCATGGCCCTGCGAGCCGTAGCCGATCACGGCGATCGTGGCGCCGTCGAGCTGGGCGAGGTGGGCGTCGTCGTCGTAGTAAATCGTGGCCATGGGGGGTTCCTTCGGGGCGTTCACGCGGCGCTGGGTTTGGGGTGGGGTCGGTCGTCGGCGGTGCGGGCGAGGGTGCGCGGGAGCGCCACCCGGCCCGTGCGGATCAGCTCCAGCACGCCGAAGGCGCGCATCTGCTCGATGAAGGCGTCGGTCTTCCCCGCGTCGCCGGTCACCTCGAAGGTGAGCGCGTCGCGCGCGACGTCGACGATGCGGGCGCGGAAGTCCTGGGCGATCTGGCGCATCTCGACGCGGTCGTCCGGGGTACGCACGGCGACCTTGATGAGCATCAGCTCGCGGTCGACGTACGGGCCGTCGGAGTGGTCGATGACCTTGACCACGTCGATCAGCTTCTGCAGCTGCTTCTGCATCTGCTCGATCTGCGCGTCCTCGCCGGTGACGACGAACGAGGTCCGGCTCATGCCGGGCTCGTCGGTGCGGGCGACCGAGAGCGATTCGATGTTGTAGCCGCGGCGGGCGAACAAGCCGGCGATGCGCACCAGGACGCCGGGCTGGTCGCGCACCGTGACCGAGAGGACGTGCCGTCGCACCTCGGGGCTCACCGCGACCCCACCCTTCGCGCGGACGAGCGCCGAGCGGTCACGCGACCACCTGCTCGTCGTCGCTCTCCTGGTCGCCCAGGATCATCTCGTCGACGCCGGCACCGGCCGGCACCATCGGGAACACCTTCTCAGACTCGTACACCACGAAGTTCAGCAGCACCGGCTTCTTGGCGGCGAGCGCCTTGGGGACGATCTCGGCGGCGGTCTCGCGGTCGAAGACGTTGTGGCCCTCGATGCCGTAGGCCTCGGCCAGCTTGGCGAAGTCGGGGTTCGAGTCGGCCAGGTAGACCTCGGAGTAGCGCTGGGCGTGGAACATCTCCTGCCACTGCCGCACCATGCCGAGCATCCCGTTGTTCGTGATCGCGATGACGATGGGGAGCTGGTGCTTGTAGATCGTCGCCAGCTCCTGGATGTTCATCTGGATCGACCCGTCGCCGGCGACGCAGACGACCGTCTCGCCTGGCCGGGCGAAGGCCGCGCCGACGGCCGCCGGCAGCCCGAAGCCCATCGTCCCGAGCCCGCCCGAGCTGATCCAGGTGCGCGGACGGTTGGTCGGGAACAGCCGCGCGGCGAACATCTGGTGCTGCCCGACCTCGGTGGTGACGATGCAGTCGCCGCCGGTCTCGCGCGCCAGCAGGGCGATGACCTCCTGCGAGACGAGCGGCTTGTCGGTCTTGTAGCGCTCGGGGTACGAGGCCTTCCAGGCCTGCAGTTGCGCCCACCAGGGATCGATCGCCAACGGCTCGAGCAGCTCGGTCAGCCGCGGCATCACGTCGCGCAGGTCGCCGACCACCGGCACGTGCGCCTTGACCAGCTTCGAGATCTCGGCCGGGTCGATGTCGATGTGGACGATGGTGGCGTTCGGCGCGAAGCGGCTGAGCTTGCCCGTCACCCGGTCGTCGAAGCGGAGGCCCGCCCCGATGATCAGGTCGCAATGGCTGATCGCCCGGTTCGCGGTGACCGTGCCGTGCATGCCGGGCATCCCCAGCGACTGCGCCTCACCGGCGGGGAACGCCCCGATCCCCATCAGGGTCGTGATCACCGGCAGCCCGGTGGCCCGCGCGAAAGCCCCGACCTCCTCGGCCGCGACCTGGGCTCCGCCGCCGACCATGAGGACGGGGCGCTCCGCGGCGCGGATCGCCTCGGCCGCGCGCTTGATCTGGCGCGCGTTGCCGACGACGGTCGGCCGGTAGCCGGGCAGGTCGATCTCGACCTCGAAGGAGCCCTCGAAGGCCGCCTGCTGGATGTCCTTCGGGATGTCGATCAGCACC
>JARGGE010000265.1 GCA_029210865.1 Trueperaceae bacterium | reverse complement strand
CGGCGCGTCCACCAAGTTGACCACCGCACGGAACTTGCCGTTCGCACCCCGCGGGATCTCGGTCACCCGTTCGATCTGCACGTCCAGGTCCCCCACCCGCTGCCGGAGCCGGCTGACGATCGTGGCATCGACCTGAGGCGCGTCCTGCCCGGGGTCGAGCACGAGATGAACGCGAACGAGCTCGCGGGACACCTGAACGATCTGCGCCTCGCGTACAGGAAGGCCGTAGAACACCGGGTTGAGCCAGAACACCCGGCGGCCGTCCCGGGTGATCAGGTTGTCGGCGTCCCGCCCCTCGAGCCGCTCGACGAGCGGCAGCGTGCGTCCACACGTGCACTGCGGCGCATCGACAGGACTCAGCGCGCCACGGTCACCCACGTCGTACCGCACCAAGGGCATGTCGGCGTTCAGTAGGCCGGTGCAGACGAGTCGCCCCGTCGAACCGGCAGCAGCGGGGACGTCGGCTCGATCCTCCAGGACCTCGATCACGCCGGCGTCGGGCCAGACGTGCATCGACCCGTGCTCGCACTCCGACGCGGCGGCGACGATCTCCGACATCCCGTAGCTGTCGCGCACCGGGCACCGGAACACGTCCCCAATCATGGCGCGCTGGTGCGGCAGCAGAGGCTCGGCGTTGCTTACGGCGACGACGAGCTCGGGGGCGTCGAGCCCCGACTCGCGAACCATCTGCGCCAGCCGGTACATCGACGACGCGTACCCGTACAGGTGGCGCACGCGGTGATCCCGAAGGGCCGTGAGGTACGCCGGGACGTGCTCGGGCGCGAGATGGAGCGTCGACAGGTAGAGCTGCCGCAACGCCGCGTTCCAAACCCAGAACGGCGGCGACGTCTGCGATGCCGGTGTGACGACCTGACCACCCATGATCGCCCACGCGTCCCGGCGATCGACGCCGTACCACCGTCGCGCGCGTGCCTCGAACAGCGCGTACCACCGTCGGGCGGTGCGACGGCTCTGCCAGGTCGTCACGGGGCTGCCCGACGTGCCGCTCGTCGAGGAACGTTGCAGCTGCCACAGCCGCACGTCGTCGGCGACGAAGCTGCGGGGGGCCTGGCGCAAGGTCGCCTTGGACAAGACCGGCCAGTTGGCCAGTTCATGCCAACTGGCGGTGTCGCCCTCCGCGCGCCGTGCCCGCCAGTGCGCACGGTAGTAGGGGACCCGAGTCGCTGCCCGCTCGAGCAACGCCGTCAGATGCTCTTCGTGGTACGCGCTCCAGTCTTCGCGACTCCAGGACTCGCGATCGAGCGCCTCGGCCACCAAGCGCTCGCTCCCGGGGCCATGGCGCCAAGCGCGGAGGTATAGGCCGTACGCGGAGGCGGGCACCCCGCGCAGAGGCGCCGGGAGGGCGTAGTACACCTTCTTCAGGCCCTGGACCACGTTGGCTCGTTCCTTTCCGGACGGTGCGACCGGCGCGACCCGACGCTCGTACCTCCTACCCTACGCTCCGCGACGCCGCCGAGCCCGCGGGCGGTCACGTGAGCTCGACGAGCCGTTCCCGGAGTACCATAGGCGTGGGCGCACCAGGGTCGGCGTCACGGCTCCGGGACGTTCAGGACCTCGTTCAGGAAGCCGCCGGCTTCGATCATCAGGCCACCGTCGGGACCGATCAGAGCGCGGACGTCGCGACCGAGTTCGGCGATCGTTCCGGTCGCATCCCACGCCGCGACGAGGGGGAAGCCGCTCTCGGCGAAGCCGAGCGGCGTCATCCGGGGCCACGCGCGGGCATCGCTCCGCACGCCCGCGCGGCGGCGGCCGCCCCCGACGTCCGAAGCGAACCCGTTGGTGATCGGGTCGTCGCTGTCCACCACGAACTCCACGAAGGTCCGCGCGAACCGCTCCGGCGCCTCCGGCCGCGCCCAGCGATCGAAACCCTCGAGGTGGAGTTCGACCGCATCGGCGTACACGGACGTGGCGTACGTGGTCGGCATCAGGTAATCCTGGCCGCCGCCTAGGGCGAGGACGCTCCGGGGCCATGCGAAAGCCGGACCGCCGTCCCCATCCACGAGCCGGATCTCACCCCAGAACCACTCGGCCATCGATGAGGCCTCGACCGCGTAAGCGGGGTCGCCCGTGAGCAGACCCATGTAGTAATGCCACTTGAGCCACGACAGGTAGGTATGCATGTGCGGTCGCGTCATGATCGGGAAGCCGCTGGGCACGCCCTCTCGTTCGCGCCACTTTGCCTCGAAGTGGTCGACCAGGTACGACCGCCAGAAGTCCGCGTGGGCGCCGTACGCGCGGCCGGAAGGGCTCGGGAGGTCGCGGTTCGTGTCGAGAGCTACCGCAACCATCGCGACGAACGCATGCGTCTTCATCTCGTCGAGCTTGTTGATGTCCTTCCCCGGGTAGACCTCGCCACCACTGGAGTACCTCCAAGCCCAATTGAGGTATCCATCCCGGGTGCCGTCCGTCCGGTCCTCCGTGTCCCGCCACGGGTCACGCAGTTCGGCACGCATGGTCTCGAGGATCTCGTCGACGTGGTCCAGGAGCGCCAGGTCCCCCGTCGTGCGGAACACCGCCAACACTCCCTGGACGTACACATGCAGCCTTCGCCCGTACTGGTAGAGGTCATCGGACGCTGCGAGCGTCATCGGATCGAACTCCGGGTTCGGCGACCGGATCGCGTGCATGACCCCTCGGTAATGCTCGGCCGCACGCCCCGTCAAGGTAGAAGGATCGAAGCTCGGGTCTCCGCGCAGGCTACGCTCGGACACCGAATCGGAGCCCGGCGCGACCGGCGACAAGCCGCCCATCGCGCGCGCGCTCCCCTGCGGCATGGTCGTGCAGCCGGCGAGCCAGGCGACGGCCAACACGGACGCGGCGCCGACGAACGACGACAGGGACCATAGGGGGCGCCACCAAGGCCGACGCGTCATGGCTTCGGTTCGACCGGGTGCGCGAAGCGCCGTTCGAGGATGGTGGGCGGCATCGAGGCACCGTACCAAGCCCGTCGCCTACGGCCCATGCGGGCTGCACATCCGATGCGGTCGACGCTCACCGCCGCCGTCGCGCCGGCCGACGCGGTCCGTCGCGGTCCCCGCGGGACGCGCGGCGCGGACCGGCAGGCGGTTAGACGTGGGTTCGGAACACCAGCGTGGGGGCGTGCGCTCGCCGAGGTTCGCCGTCCTTCGGCACGGTGGTGGTCCTCGCGGCGCGACGGCGGTCTTGCCACACGACGGCCACGAGGAGCAGGATGCAGATTAGGTAGAGGGCGCCGAACGCGATCACGATCATGGTGCCCCGATTCTCGCGGTCGCGCTCTGACGAGAAACGCACGGCGAACGGGCGGCGTGCGCCGTGGCGTTCGTGGGCACGTGAAGCGTGTGAGGCGCATCACGCGACGACCCCGGTGCACCGCCGACACTGAGTTCACGCCGATCCGAGTCCCGAGCGTCGGTGCCGGGCGGCGGAGTCCGGGGGTCCGCGACGTGCCAGTTCACGCCATCCGATGGCCCGAAGGGAAACGGTTCGCGTTCACGATCTTCGACGACACGGACCGGACCAACCTCGAACGTGGGCCGGACGTGTACGCGCTGCTCCGCGACCTCGGGATGCGGACCACCAAGTCCGTGTGGCCCATCCGCGGCCAAGGCGATGCGCCCATCGGCGGCGCGACCTGCGAGGACCAAGCCTACCTGGAGTGGGCCCTGGGTCTGCAACGGGACGGGTTCGAGATCGCCTTCCACAACGCAGCGCCCGCGTCTTCGCCCCGCCGCGAGGTCGAACGTGGGCTCGAGGTCTTCCGCAACCAGTTCGGGGCCTACCCCAAGGTGCACACCAACCACGGCGCGAACCTGGACGCCCTGTATTGGGGCGCCGCCCGCCTGACGGGACCGCAGCGGTGGGTCTACGAACGCGTCATCGGGCATCGGCGCAAGGGGCGCGACGCTGGTACCGACCCCGACTCCGTGTACTTCTGGGGTGACCTCGCCCAAGCGCACATCACGTACGTGCGGAACTTCGTGTACCACGACATCGACACGCTCGCGTGCTGCCCGTTCATGCCCTACCACGACCCGGCTCGCCCGTTCGTCAACTTCTGGTTCGCGTCGTCCGAGGGGGCGGACCGGCCCGCGTTCTGCCGCACCATCCGGGAGGAGAACCAGGACCGCCTCGAGGAGGCCGGCGGCGCGTGCATCATGTACACGCACTTCGGCGTGCCGGACTTCCGAGACGGCAAACGCCTGCATCCGCGCTTCGTCGAACTGATGACGCGGCTCGCCGAGAAGGGCGGCTGGTTCGTACCCGTCGGCGAGCTCCTCGACCACCTCCGGACGCAGCGCGGCGACCCCGTCCTGACGCCGGCGTCCCGCCGCATGCTCGAGCGTCGGTGGCTCCTCGAACGCCTCGTCCGCGCACGCCGCAGGCCATGACCGACGTCGCGCACCGCGTGGCGGAGCCGGC